>NZ_JBSFWJ010000029.1:0-72356 GCF_053592695.1 Saccharopolyspora sp. NPDC002578
CTCGCTGCGGGATCTTTTTCCCAAGTGGCTCCGCCACGAGGGAAAAAGCTGTCCTCGCGAGAGACCGACTGAGAACCCGCGGGTGGTCGGCTTTTCGACGTGGGCTATTCGCTGCGCGAATACAGGCACGGCCTTCGGCCGCAAGGCAGACTTCGCTTCGCTCGTCCCAGGCACGGCTACGCCGCCCAAGGCACGGGGCTCGGGTTTGGTGAGATCGGGCTCTCTTCGGGGTCGGGGTGGTAGTGGGGTTGTTAGCTTCGGGTGGGTCGTCCAGTGGAAGTGAGGGGTCATGACGGGGATCGCCGATGACACCGGGGCCTGGATCAGGCGGTTTCACCCGGCTGCCGCTCCGGGGCCGCGGCTGGTGTGCTTCCCGCACGCCGGTGGTGCCGCCTCCTACTACTTCCCGATGTCGAAGGCGCTCGCGCCCGACGTCGAAGTGCTCGCCGTGCAGTACCCGGGCAGGCAGGACCGGCGCGCCGAGCCGTGCCTGACCAGCGTCGAGGAGATCGCCGAGCGGGCGCTCGACGGACTCCGCGGCTGGGCCGCCGAGGGGCCGCTCACCTTGTTCGGGCACAGCATGGGCGCCTCCGTCGCGTTCGAGGTGGCCCGGCGGCTGGAAGCCGGCGGCACGCCCGTGCGGGCGCTGTTCGCCTCCGGACGCGCCGCCCCGCACCGCACCCGCAACGAGGGCGTGCACGCCCTCGACGACCAGGACTTCGTCGCCGCGCTCACCGCGCTCGACGAGAGCACGACGGCGGTGCTGGCTAACGAGGAACTGCTGCGGATGGTCATGCCGTCGCTGCGGGCCGACTACCGCGCCGCGGAGACCTACACCTACCGGCCCGGCTCAGACGTGAGCTGCCCCGTGGTGGCGCTGATCGGCGCGGACGACCCGAAGGTCACCGCGGACGAGGCGAGCGCCTGGCAGGAGCGCACCAGCGGATCGTTCGAACTGCACACGTTCCCCGGCGCGCACTTCTACCTGAACGCCGAAGCCGAAGCGGTGCAGCGCGTCATCCGCAAGCACATGTGACCTGAGCCACCACGCCCTGGAGTTCGAGCGCACTGCAAGGCGCATCCTCGGGACGTGGACGAGCGGCGAACGACCCGCGAACACCTCGCGGCGCTGGACGAGCGCCTCCGGGCGCTGGCCGACCACGTCGAACTGGTGGCCATGGCCGACCGCTACTTCAGCCTGCTCGACGAGCAGGAATTCCCGCCCGGCTGGGCGGACTCGGTGTTCACCGCCGACGCCCGCCTGGAGTTCCCCGGCCGCCTGTGCCGCGACCGGGTCGCGATCGCCGAGTTCCTCAGCCGCGACGCCGAACGCTACGACCGCACGCAGCGCCTCGGCACCGGCCACCTGATCACCGTCCACGGCGGCACCGCGTCGCTGCGCTGGAACTCGATCGAGACCGGCGCCCTCCCGGCCGGCGACGAGGACCGCTACCGCAGCATCGGCGGCCGCTACCGCGCCGACGCCCGCCGCACCCCCGACGGCTGGCGCCTCACCAACCTCTTCCTCCGCCTCATCTGGACAAGACAAGAACGCTGAGACTTTGATCTCGGCTTGAGCAGTGGGTCGCTCAGCGGAACCTCAGCGGTTTCCTCGCTGCGGGATCTTTTTTCCAAATGGCTCCGCCACGAGGAAAAAAGCTGTCCTCGCGAGGAAACCGCTGAGAACCCGCCGGTGGTCGGCTTGCTTTGGTGGTCACTGCTCAGCGGCTCCGCCGCTGACAAAGACAACGACCAACAAACGCCACTCACCTGGACAGGCAGTGAGCTTCCGCCACCCGACCCACCAGGCAAGCCGCCCCCGGCGAACCCTCAACAAGCCCGAGCTGACGCCAAAGCTTTGAGGAGCATTTCCTCGTATTCCGCCGTCGGGTCGGAGGCGAGCACGACCGCGCCGCCCGCGCCGACCCGCCAGTCACCGCCGGAGCGCACGAGGGTGCGGATCACGATGTTGAGGTCCGCGTTCCCGTTGCAGCTCAGGAACCCGAGCGCGCCGGAGTAGACGCCGCGGGCGGTGCCTTCGAGCTCGTCGATCAGCTCCATGGTGCGCAGCTTCGGCGCCCCCGTCATGGAGCCGCCGGGGAAGCACGCGCGCACGCAGTCCAGCGCGTCGCGGCCGTCGGCGAGTTCGCCGCGCACGGTGGAGACCAGCTGGTGCACGGTCCGGTAGCTCTCCACGTCGCGCAGCACCGGCACCTGGACCGATCCGGGCCGGCACACCCGGCCGAGGTCGTTGCGCAGCAGGTCGACGATCATCAGGTTCTCCGCGCGGCTCTTCGGGTCGGCCGCCAGTTCGGCGCGCGAGCGCTCGTCCTGCTCGGGGGTGTCCCCGCGCGGCGCGGTGCCCTTGATCGGCTTGGCCTCGGCGATCCCGTCGCTGATCTTCAGGAACCGCTCCGGCGAGGAGCACGCGACCTCGACCGCGCCGAACGAGAGGAAGGCCGAGTACGGCGCGGGGTTCAGCGCCCGCAGCCGCCGGTAGGCGTCGAACGCGCTGCCGCGCGGCGGGATCGCGGCCGAGGTGGTCAGGCAGATCTCGTAGCTCTCCCCCGCCAGCAGGTGTTCCTGGCAGCGCGCCACGTCCCGGCGGTAGGCGTCGCGGTCCAGCAGCGGCGCGACGTCCGCGCCGCCGCCGGTGTCCGGGGCGGGCAGCGGCCGCAGCCGCGCCAGCGCGCTCTCGGTGCCGGTGAGCCAGCGCCGCGCGTCGTCCACGCCGGACCCGGGTCCGCTGAGCGCCACCAGGTAGGTGGTGCGCTGTTCGTGGTCGACCACGAGGAACCGGTCGGCGAACACCCAGATCGCGTCCGGGGTGTCGGCGACGTGCCGGTTCGGGGAGCCGCATTCGGCCTTGAGCTCGTACCCGAAGTAGCCGACGTAACCGCCGACGAAGTCGAACGGCACCTCCGGCGCGTGCACGTGCCGCCGGGCGAGTTCCCGCCGCAACCGGTCGAAGATCGACTCCTGGCCGGGGCCGACGCGGTGGCGCACGACCTCGGCGAGCGGGCCCGCGGCGTCACCGAGGTAGGAGAACCGGGACAGGCCGGGCCGCACCCGCGAGCTGTCCAGCCAGAACGCGTCCGCCGACGCCGCGTGCAGCTGCGCGAACGCCGCTTCCGCGTCGACCTCCCAGGGCAGCGTCGCGACGTGCGCGGTGTAGTGGATCGGCTCCTCGCCCGCCGCCGCGCGGGGTTCCGGCGCGGCGCGCCGCGCGGCCCCGTGCGGCGCCGCCTCGACGGCCCGGTCTTCGCAGGCGAGGCGGCGGAAGTTCCGCAGCAGCAGGGTGCCGAGCTCCGTTTCGATCGACTCCGGGTGGAACTGCACGCCCCAGCGCGGCAGGGTGCGGTGCCGCAGCGCCATGAGCACGTCGTCCTCCGCCCACGCCAGGGCTTCCAGCTCCGGCGGCAGCGGTTCGGCCACGCACAGCGAGTGGTACCGCACGGCGTCGAACTCGGCGGGCATGCCGTCGAACAGCGCGTCCCCGGTGTGGCGCACCGTGCTGCGGTGCCCGTGCCTGGCCTGCGGGGCGCGCACCACTTCACCGCCGTCGGCGACCGCGATCCCCTGGTGCCCCAGGCAGACCCCGAGCACCGGCACGCTCGCCTTCCGCAGCACGTCCCGGCACACGCCGAAGTCCCGCGGCCTGCGCGGATCGCCCGCTCCCGGTGAGAGCACGACGGCGTCGTAGCCGTCCAGGTCGAGGTCCGCCGCGTCCACGTCGTTGCGCACGACCGTCGGCACCGTCCCGCTCACCTCGGTGAGCTGGTGGAACAGGTTGTACGTGTACGAGTCGTGGTTGTCGATCAGCAGGGTCCGCACCGCGCCATACTCCCCGCTCACCACCCCCGCCGGCCGCTGACGGCGGCCAACCCCACATCTCCGGTGCCCGCCCGCACACGCGGCGCCACCCGGCGTGCCGCCCGGCTCCTGGTGCCCGACGAAGATCAACGGCACACTTCTGCTGTGACCGAAACTGGAATCGCCCTGTTCGACGAGGACTACTGGGACCGGGCCGCCGAGGTCGAGCGGAGCCTGCGCGAGCAGGCCCCGGTGCACCTCGCCACCCCGAAGTCCGGCACCCCGCTGTGGGTGATCAGCCGCTACGCCGACGCCCGCGCGGCGCTCAACGACCCGCGCTTCTCGAAGGATTCCGACCGCCTCAACGCGGTCATCCTGAGCAAGCTGGACCAGCCGGAGGGCGAGCTCTCCGGTCTGTTCTCCAAGCACATGCTCAACTCCGACCCGCCGGACCACACGCGGCTGCGCAAGCTGCTGGCGCGGGACTTCACCGCCCGCCGCATCGCGAACCTGCGCCCCCGGGTGGAGTCGTTGGTGTCCGGCCTGCTCGACGAGCTGCCGACGGGTGAACCGCTGGACCTGATCGAGCGGTTCGCCTTCCCACTGCCGATCACGGTGATCTGCGAGCTGATGGGCGTGCCGGAGGCCGACCGCTCCCGGTTCCGCGGCTGGACGTCCGCGCTGATGGAGCCCGCGCGCCACGGCGACGGCCTGACCGCTTCCCGCGAGATGGCGACGTTCTTCGTCGACCTGTTCGCGGCGAAGCGCGCGAACCCCGGCGAGGACCTGATCTCGGCGCTGACGGTCGCCTCCGACGACGGCGACCGGCTCTCCGAGGAGGAGTTGCTGGCCACCGCGTTCCTGCTGATCGTCGCGGGCCACGAGACCACGGTGAACCTGGTCGGCAACGGCGTCCGCTGGCTGCTGGAGTCCCCGCAGAAGTGGGCGGCGCTGCGCGAACGGCCGGAGCTGCTGCCCCGCGCGGTCGAGGAGGTGCTGCGGTTCGACGGCCCGCTGCGGATGGCCACCCACCGCTTCACCACCGAGGACGTGACCGTCGGCGAGGTGACCATCCCGGCGGGCGAGCTGGTGATGATCAACCTGACCTCGGCGAACCGGGACTCCGCGCAGTTCGAGCACGCCGACGAGCTGGACCTGGACCGCGCGCACTCGGGCCACATCGCCTTCGGCCACGGCCTGCACCACTGCCTCGGCGCCCCGCTGGCCCGCCTGGAGGGCGAGGTGGCGTTCGCCGAACTCACCCGCCGCTTCCCGTCGGCCCGCCTCGCCGTCCCCGGCGAAGACCTGCACCGCGGCACCAGCCTCGTCATGAACGGCTACCGAACCTTGCCGGTGGTCCTCACCTGAGGTGACTCGGCGGGAATTTCCGGTTCTTCCCGGCATTTCCCGGCCCGCTCGGCATCTCCCCGCGCTGTGCAGCCATTCAGGCGAACCGGACATATCACCCACTTGATTCGGGGAATCGCTGCTAACGTCGACCCGGTCGAAAGCCGCTGGGGAGCCGGTCGAGCGGGCCGCGAAAGCGTTCACCCGAAACCCTCGATCACAGCGCGAGCACAGGGGGATCAACGAGATGCCGTCCGCGAACATCGCCTCCGCGAAATCCGAACAGCCGAGAGGCGACCGCTGAAGCGGAGCGGAATCGTCGAGTTCGATTCATCGACTCGATCGGCAGCACGCGTCATCCGGTTCACCACCGCAGGAAAACCTGCCGGACCTCGCTGAGCCACCACCTCGGTGCGCTGGGAAAAACCACCGCCTACGACCTGGCGGACTTCCGCGCTCTCCCGCGATCGACCAGAAGGAAACGGTTCCAACCTGCCCCGAAGGGAAACACCATGCGTCGCCATGCCCTGACCGCACTGGTCGCAATCATGTTCACGATGGGAATCACCGGAAGCGCCGCCGCGGACTCACCGCAGAATCGGGATTCCATCGGGCGCAACGGAAAGGTCACCATCAGCATCACCGGCGATTCGACCCGGTACTCGGTCCGCGGATACGCGAACGAGCGCTTCTTCGGGCACATCGACATCTGGGGTCCGGGCTGGCTCGTGAACGGCAAGGACGGCTGGTCGCCCAGCACCTCGGTGTCGGGCAAGTACGGGGCCGGAAAGGTCTGCGCGCAGGGCTTCGAAAAGCGCGGTGACGGCACCTACTTCTCGGTCGGCTTGCCCTGCAACCAGGTGAAGTGACGACCCGCCGGGGCGGGCTTCCGCCCCGGCGCTCCCCTGCCGCAGGCAACCTGCTGCGGTCTTCCCGCGTTCCCCCAGGTAGGACGATCACTGGGGAGCCGGTATGGGACGCACGGGATGGATCGGGGTCGCCGCGGCGGCACTGCTGGTGGGCACCGCGCCGCAGGCGGGGGCGGCGACGTGGACGCTGGAGCCGCTGCCGGAGCGCGACACCTCCGCGACGCTCACGTCAGCGGCGAGCGGGGACGGCACGACCTGGGCGTTCGGCTCGTGGAGCACGTCGATGCCGCAGCAGCACAGCCTCGCCTACCTGCGGGATCCGCACGGCTGGACGGAGGTGCCGACGCCGGACGTCGGCCGCCTCGACGACGCCGTCGTGGTGGCGGCCGACGACGTGTGGGCGATCGGCGCGGACGCCAAGTACGGCATCGGCTCCGCCCTGCACTGGGACGGCGAGCGGTGGGCGGAGGCCCCGTTCACCGCGACCGGCGGCCGCGACGGGGCGCGCGGCATCGACGCGTCCGCCACCGACGACGTGTGGGCCGTCGGCTCGTCCTACGACGACGGGGCGGGCACCGGGCGCGGCCTGGCGCAGCACTGGGACGGCGCGGCGTGGCGGGACGTCCCGGTTCCGCAGCGCACGGTGAACTGGACGTTCTCGGACGTCACCGCCGCGGCACCGGACGACGTGTGGGCCGTGGGCAACGACGGCGGCTACCAGGCGCAGGGCCTGGCGATGCACTGGAACGGCCAGGAGTGGGCGGAGGTCCCGGTTCCGGACGTCGAGCTCGGTGAGCTGCGCACGGTGCAGCTCACCGCGGTGCAGTCCCTCGCCGCCGACGACGTGTGGGCGACCGGCAACGTCCACGACGCCTCCGGCGGCACCACCACCTACGAACCGCTGCTGCTGCACTGGGACGGCCACGAGTGGTCCTTCGCCGACGCCGCGCGGGACGCGGGCGCCCGCGGTGACCTGGTGCGCGCCGGGGGCGGGCTGTGGTCGCTGGGCGAGCGGCTGCTGCACTTCGACGGCACCGGCTGGCAGCAGCAGGACGGGCCGCCCGCCGGCGTGCCCTCCGGTGGCGCCGAACTGGCCGACGGGCGGTTGCTGACCGTCGGCGGCACCGGCGGCTACCCCGACGTGGCACCGTTCGCGGCGGTGCGCCAGGGCTGACCCGACGCCGGGCGGCCACCTCGGCCGCCCGGCGTCCGGGCCTTTCGGCCCGGGAAAGCGGGCCGTTGTCCTCTCACCCCCGCGCCCCGCGCCCGCCAAGCTCAGCGGACACGTCCGCGCACGAGCCGGGAGGGGACGCCGTGCACCGCTACGAACAACGCCTGCTCGCGGAGATCGAGAACCGGCTCACCATCGACGACCCGGAATTCGCCCGCGCGTTCTCCGACGACGAGCTGGCCACCGCCACCCCCGGCCGGGGACGGTTGGTGCTGGGCGTGCTCACCGGAGTGCTCGCCGTGATCTGCCTGCTGATCAACGACGCCGCCGGTTTCGCCCTGTGCACCGCCCTGTCCGCCGCCCTGATCACCACGAGGACCTGGCACCTCTGGTCCTCCTGAGGCGACGGCGGCCTCAGGCTCGTTCCAGGTCCGACTTCTTCGCGTAGACCCAGCGGTGGTGGTAGGAGACGGGGACGAAGGTCTCGGAGCCGCTGATCACGGTGTGGTTGTCCGGGTCGTCGAGCTCGTCGTAGGTCGCGTAGTAGTCGAGGGCGTCCGTGGGCGTTCCCGTGACGTACACCTGGCCCGCCGGGATCGTGTACGGCAGCGGTTCGAGCACTTGCGGGTCGATGCCGCCGGGGTAGTCCGCGGCGTCGGGCAGCGGCCTGCCGTAGGTCGGGATGCCGTCGCGGACGGGCGTGCGGAGGTCGACGTCCGAGGCGGGCGTCGTGTTCTTCCCGTCGGGGTCGTGCAGCCACGCCTTCCGGCCGTCGAACCAGATGGCGAGCCAGTCACCGGAGCGCTCGGCGACGGCGTACTGCCGTCCGGTCGTGGCCTTGTCTCCCCAGTCGTCGATCCGGGTCGTGCCGGGGCCGCCGTCGGGGTGCAGCACCTCGGAGCTCAGCAGCGGGGCGTCGGCGCGGGGTTCGGTGCGCAGCGGGAGGAAGTTCGCGGGCTGCGCGGGCAGCACCTGGCACTCCTCGTCGGGCGGGCAGCTGGTGACCTCGGGGCGGTTCGAGTCGAAGTCGGGGTCGATGGTGACCGCGTCCGCGTCCTCGCCGCTCGCCGCCGATGGGGCGCCGATCAGGTCCATGTAGTGCGTCCAGTCCCAGAAGGGGCCGGGGTCGTAGTGCTCGCTGCCGGCCTTCGCCGCCGTTTCGGCGGTCACCTCGTCGTGGCCGAGGATGTGCTCGCGGTCGAGCGGGATGTCGTACTCGTCGGCGAGGTGGCGCACCAGCTTCGCGGACGCGCGGTACATCGGTTCCGTGTACCAGGTGCCGCCTTCGGCGGCCCAACCCTCGTGCTCGATGCCGATGGAGCGCATGTTGCGCTCCCAGCTGCCCGCGTGCCACGCCATGTCCTCGACGGGCACCATCTGCGTGATCTCGCCGTCGGAGGAGCGGATCACGTAGTGCGCGGCGGCTCCGTGCGCGGGGTTCTGGAACGCGGTGATCGTCGACTCGTAGGAGATCTCGGTGTCGTGGATGACGATCGAGTCGATGCCGACGTCGTCGGGCCGCTGCGCGGTGTCGTAGTTCCCGTAGCCCGCGGTGGGGTCCTCCGGGTCGGTGGGCTCGTAGGCCGCGGGGATGTACCGGCAGTCCACGTCCACCGGGCAGTCCACTTCGGACTCGTCGACGCCGGGCGCGGGCGGTGCGGCCGGTTCCGCGTCGGCGACCTGCGCGAACGCGAGGCGCTGGCCGGTGGAGGTGGTGCGGGCGCGGCCCTGGCCGAGCACGTCGTACACGTCGTCGGCGAAGGCGCGGGCCGCGCTCGTGTCCGGGTCGCCGCTGAGCTCGGCGACCGCCGGGTACCAGTCGCCGACGGTCTCCGGAAGCCGGCCGTCGGCCCCGGTGGCGCGTTCCGCCAGCAGCGCTGCCCCGCCCCGGATGTTCGCGGCCGAGTCCGTCTTGAGCCGCGCCGGATCGGCGTCCACCAGTTCCGCGGCTTCGGTGAGGGTGTGCAGCGCCGGATCGGCTCCGAGCTCACCGAGCTTCGGGTTCCGGTCGCGCAGTTCCTGCTCGCTGAGCTCCACGAGGTGCATCGGGCCGTAGCCGCCTGCCCTGCTCTGCTCGCCGTGGTGGTCCTCCCACCGGGTGAGCTGGAAGGAGACCGCCATCAGCAGCGACTGCGGCACGCCGAACTCGGTGGCGGCGGACTCGTAGGCCCGCTGCTGCGCGGTGTCCGGGCCTTCCGGCGCGGCGGCGAGCGCGGTCGTCGCCGCGGGCGCGGTCAGCACCGCGGACACGGCCAGCACGGTCGCCGCGCGGGACGGGCGCCGCGAGCGCACGGCCCTGGCGTCGTTCGTTCGTCTCATGTGGACCTACCAGGTTTCCGGGGGCTCGCGCCCGCGAAGCGGCGACCCGGTGCGGCCCGGCGCCGAGGCGTGCGCCCGCGCGGTTCGCTCGCGAATGCGATCAGCCTACCGAGCCGAGACCACCACTCGCGGGCACGAAACAGGAACGAAAGGGCAGCAGAAGTGCCCGTTCGGATTTTTTCGAACCCGCGAACAACCCCGTTGCGGGGCAGGCGTCTTACGGGGTGAAAAGAGCACGGGATGCCCGTGCAGGAACGAGAAGGGGGAACACCACCATGTCGCTCACCAAGACCCGCAAGCTCGGTGCCACCGCAGCCCTGTTCAGCGGCGCGCTGCTGCTGGTCGGGTGCGGCCAGGCCACCGGTTCGGTCCCGGAGGGCGTGTCGAACGCCGCGGTCCAGCAGGGCGGTTCCGCGGAGGACATCTCCGCTTCCCCGTGCTCCGCCGAGGACTACAAGGTCGACCTGATCCCGCAGCCGGACCGCGCCGGCGTGTTCCTGATGGCGGTCACCAACAACTCGGACGAGACCTGCCCCGTCTCCGGCTGGGCCTCGCTGACCCCGGAGAACATGGCCGGTGAGCCCATCGACGTGGCTTCCGAGAACGTCGAGATCCCCGGCGGGCCAACCGAGATCTCGCTGGAGCCGGGCCGCACCGCGTTCGCGGGCGTGCACATGGAGCTCGGCGACAAGAACGAGATCCCCACCGCCACCGGGTTCAAGGCCGGATTCCAGGACACCTCCGGTGAGGTCAACGTGAACATCGACAGCGGCGACCAGGAATACCTCGAATTCCCGATCGAGTCGATGCAGATCGGCACCCTCCAGCCGTCCGCGCAGGGCGTCACCTTCTGATCCATCCCGGTTCTCCACCGGCGTTCTTCGACGATTCCCGCAGCACCACCGCAATTCGCGGCGGGACCCGTGCTGCCTGAAAAACGGCCGCGCCGGAATTCGTCCCGCGAAGCCCCCGTTCGCCTCGCCCGACATCGGGCGTCGCGTCGGGGGCTTCGGACGTGCCTGGTCAGCGCGCGGCTTCGGCGGAGCCGAGGCGGTGGTTGATCTCGGCGAAGTGCGCGGTCATCGCATCCCGGGCGGCGGCGGAGTCGCCCGCGCGCAGGGCGTCGACGATCGCGGTGTGCAGGCGCACGGTTTCGGCCTTCTCGGTGTCGCCGGGCGCGCTGAGCACGGCGTGCGCGGTGCGGTAGGAGTCCCAGAAGACGTCGACGAGCTGGCCGATCAGCGGGTTGTCGACTCGCGCGTAGAGCACGCGGTGGAACTCCCGGTCGGTCTCCGGGTCCAGCTCGGTCTCGCCCATCGCGGCGCACAACGCGTCCAGTGAGTCCAATGTGGACTCGTCGAGCTCACCGGCGAGGCGGCCGACGACGCCGACCTCGATGAGTTCCCGCACCTCGATGAGGTTGCGCAGCCCGGCGAGGTCGTCGGCACCGCCCGCGACCGCGCGGAAGGTCAGCGACGGTGACAGCACCCGCAGCGACGCGTCGCCGACGACGGTGCCGTGGCCGTGGCGGACGTCGACGATGCCGAGCGCGCGCAGCGAGCGGACGGCTTCGCGCACGCTGTTGCGGGACACGCCGAGCAGTTCGATCAGTTCCAGCTCCGTCGGCATCGGATCACCGGGCCGCAGTCCGCGGTCGTGGATCAGCTCCAGGACCCGCTCGGGCAGCGGGTCCAGCACCGGGCGGCGAGTCGTGCCGATCGCCACGTCTGTCATCGGGATTCCGCCTCGCACTGTCGATCTCGGGGGTTTACAGGCCGCGAGGGGCACTCTACAGTTCCGGCGACACAGACGTCCAACGTCTGATGTCCAATGTCCGCACACCGAGGTGCGACATGCTCAGGAACTGAGGTGACCCATGCGACGTGCCGCCCCGACCGGCACCGGGAACGTGCCCTGGTACCGGCAGCTGGATCGAACGCAGTGGAAGGCGTTCGCCGCCGCCTGGATCGGCTACCTGCTCGACGGCTTCGACTTCGTGCTGATCACGCTGGTGCTCACCGAGATCAAGGCGGAGTTCGGGCTCACCACGGTGCAGGCGGCCACGCTGATCTCGGCGGCGTTCATCTCCCGGTGGATCGGCGGCCTCACCCTCGGGGCGCTGGCGGACCGCTACGGGCGGAAGTCCGCGATGATCGCCAGCATCGTGCTGTTCTCCGTCGGCACGCTGATCTGCGGCCTCGCGCCGACCTTCGGAGTGCTGTTCGCGGCGCGGCTCATCGTCGGGCTGGGCATGGCCGGCGAGTACGGCGCCAGCTCCACCTACGTCATCGAGTCCTGGCCGACGACGATGCGCAACAAGGCCAGCGGATTCCTCATCTCCGGCTACTCCATCGGCACTGTCGTCGCGGCGCAGGCCTACAGCCTGATCGTGCCCGCCTTCGGCTGGCGCGCGCTGTTCTACATCGGGCTGCTGCCGATCCTGCTCGCCGTCTGGCTGCGCCGGAGCCTGCCCGAGTCGCGGGACTGGTCCGAGCAGCAGGAGACCGGCACCGCCTCCCCGTCGGTGATCGGCATCCTGTTCACCGGGCGCCGCGCACCGCTCAACGTGGTGTCCGGGCTGGTCGCGCTGGGCGCGCTGATCGCGATCTTCACGCAGGCCGCCGGATCGGTCTGGCTGATCGCGGTGCTGGGCGTGCTCACCGCCGCCGTGTTCGTGTCGTACATGGTGCAGTTCACCGGAGCGCGCTGGCCCACCGGCCTCACCGTGCTCGTCATCGTGTTCACGGCGTTCCTGTACTCGTGGCCGATCCAGTCGCTGCTGCCGACGTACCTCAAGACCGACCTCGGCTACACCGCCACCGAAACCGGCAACGTGCTGTTCTTCGCGGGTCTCGGCGCGGCCGTGGGCTGCTGCGTCGCCGGGTTCACCGGCGACTGGCTCGGCACCCGGCGCGCCTACTGGATCAGCCTGCTCGTCTCGCAGGTCGTCATCTTCCCCGTCTTCGCCATCGGCGGCAGCAGCCTGCTCGCGCTGGGCGCGCTGCTGTTCGTGCAGCAGATCTTCGGCCAGGGCATCGCGGGCCTGCTGCCGAAGTGGATCGGTGGCTACTTCGACGTGCGCCACCGCGCCGCGGCGCTCGGGTTCAGCTACAACGTCGGTTCGCTCGGCGGCGCCGTCGCCCCCGCGCTCGGTGCCGCACTGGCCGGCAGCCTGAGCCTCGGCACCGCGTTGGCCACGTTGTCGTTCGGCCTGACGTTCGTCGTGCTCGTCCTCATCGCCGTGGACGCGCCGTCCCGGATGCAGCGATGGCTGCGGCCCGACGCGGTGTGGACGACCGACGCCGTCGACGGTGCCGAACTCCGCGCCGCCTCCTGATCCCGCTCCCGACATCGCAAGGAGAGACATGGAACTCCGCAACGGAGTCATCCCCCCGATCTGCACGCCGCTGACCCCGGAACTGGAGGTGGACACCCGTTCGCTGGCGCGGCTCGTGGAGCACCTGCTGGCGGCGGGCGTCGACGGGGTGTTCGCGCTCGGCTCGACCGGTGAGATGGCGTTCCTGACCGACGCGCAGCGCGAGCAGGTGCTGCGCACCGTCGTCGACGCGGTGGCCGGCCAGGTCCCGGTGCTCGCGGGCGCCATCGACACCACGACGCCGCGGGTGCGCGAGCACGTGCGCGCCGCGGAGCGGACCGGGTGCTCCGGCGTGGTGGCGACCGCGCCGTTCTACGCGCGCACCCACCCGGCGGAGATCGAGCACCACTTCCGGTTGCTCGCCGAGAGCACCGAACTCCCGCTCTACGCCTACGACATCCCGGTTTCGGTGCACTCCAAGCTGAGCTCCGAGCTGCTGCTGCGGCTCGCCGCCGAGGGCGTGCTCGCCGGGGTCAAGGACTCCAGCGGCGACGACGCCGGGCTGCGCGGGCTGCTCGTCGGCCGGAAGGCACGGGGTCTGGAGTCGTTCAGCGTGCTCACCGGTTCCGAGCTGACCGTGGACACGAACATGCGGATGGGCGCCGACGGTTCCGTGCCGGGCCTGGGCAACGTCGACCCCGACGCCTACGTGCGGCTGAACCGGCTGTGCGCGGACGGCGAGTGGGATCGGGCGAAGGCGGAGCAGGAGCGGCTGATCGAACTGTTCGCCCTCACCGCCGTCGGCGACCCGAACCGGATCGGTGCGAGCTCCTCGGCGCTGGGCGCGTTCAAGGCCGCCCTGCACCTGCGCGGCGTCATCGACTGCCCCGTCACGGCGCCGCCGCAGCTGCCGCTCACCGCCGACGAGGTGGACGGCGTCAAGGAGCGGCTGGTCGCGGCGGGATTGCTGTGACCGAGGTCGTGGGCGTCGACATCGGCGGCACCGGCATCGCCGCGGCCTTGGTGACCGGCGACGGGCGGATCACGGCGCGCTCCTCGGTGCCGACTCCGGCCACCGAGGGCGCGGGCGCGGTGCTCGACGCGGTGGCCGCCGCCGTCGGCGAGCTCGGCGGGTCGTTCGCCGCGGCCGGGGTGGGCAGCGCCGGGGTGATCGACCGCGCGTCGGGCCGGGTGCGCTCGGCCACCGATTCCCTCGCGGGGTGGGCGGGCACCGACCTGCGCGGCGAGCTCGCCGCGCGGCTCGGCGTCCCGGTCACCGTCGACAACGACGTGCACGCCCACGCGCTCGGCGAGCTGTGGACGGGTGCGGCGGCCGGGAAGCGCCACGTCCTGTTCGTCACGGTCGGCACCGGCATCGGCGGTTCGCTCATCATCGACGGCCGCCCGCACCACGGCGCGCACGCCGTGGCAGGCCACATCGGGCACCTGCCGATCCCGGCGGCGGCCGGAAAGCCGTGCCCGTGCGGCGGTTCCGGGCACGCGGAGGGCGTCGGCAGCGGTCCGGCGCTGCTCGCGGAGTACCTGGAGCGGGGCGGTTCCGCGACGGCGCTGCCGGAGGTCGCCGCGCTCGCCGAGTCCGGTGACGCGGTGGCCGCCGACGTGCTCGCCCTCGGCGCCGCGGCCACCGGGCAGCTGCTCGGCGGGCTGGTCAACGCCGTGGACCCGGAGCTGGTGCTGGTCGGCGGCGGCGTCAGCTCCTGCGGGCCGGTGTGGTGGAGCGCGCTGCGCGCCGCCGTCGCCGCCGAGGTGCTGCCCGCGGTGCGCGACGTGCCGGTCGTGACCGGCGGGCTCGGAAGTGATGCCGCGGTGCTCGGCGCCGCCCGGATGGCTTGGGACGAACTCGGATGAACGAAGTGCTCGACAGGTTGCGCGGACGGCTCGTCGTCTCGTGCCAGGCGTATCCCGGAGAGCCGCTGCGCGACCCGGACTCGATGCGGCGGATGGCGCTGGCCGCGCTGCACGGCGGCGCGGCGGGCATCCGCGCCCAGGGCCTCGACGACCTGCGGCTGATCCGCGAGTCGGTCGACGTGCCGATCATCGGCTTGTGGAAGGACGGTGCGGAGGGCGTCTACATCACGCCGACCGCGGACCACGCCGTCGCCGTCGCCGGGACCGGCGCGGACGTCGTGGCGTTCGACGCCACCGACCGGCCACGCCCCGACGGGAGGCCGATCGAGGACACCATCGCGGCGATCCACGACGCGGGCAGGCTCGCGATGGCCGATGTGTCCACATGGGACGAAGGAGTGCGGGCGGCGGAGC
Source organism: Saccharopolyspora sp. NPDC002578 (assembly GCF_053592695.1). NCBI lineage: Bacteria > Bacillati > Actinomycetota > Actinomycetes > Pseudonocardiales > Pseudonocardiaceae > Saccharopolyspora > Saccharopolyspora sp. NPDC002578. The sequence goes on from NZ_JBSFWJ010000029.1 coordinate 15,119, forward strand.
TGGGCGTGGACGCCGTCGGCACCACGCTGTCCGGCTACACCGGGGCGGGCCCGAAGCCCACCGGTCCGGACTTGGACCTGGTCGAGGGCCTGGTCGCCGCCGTCTCGGTGCCGGTGATCGCCGAGGGTCGCATCCACACCCCGCGGCAGGCGGCGGAGGCGATGGGCCGGGGCGCGCACGCGGTGGTCGTGGGCACCGCCATCACGCACCCGACGACGATCACGAGCTGGTTCGCCGACGCCGTCAACGGCTGATCGTCGCCGGGGCTCGCCGCGATTCGGCGGCGGGCTCGGGGTCGGCGATCTCGGGATTCGCGTTCTCGGAGTCGGCGGACTCCGGTTCGGCCCGCGACCGGCCGACGAAGAACCACAGCGCACCGCCCAAGAACGGCACGAACGCCAGCGATCCCCACAGCAGCTTGCGGCGACCGCCGAGGCCGGGTTCGACGACGACCCCGGCCAGCGTGCTCAGCGCCAGCAGCACCGCCATGCCGACCACGAGCTGTCCGAGGACGCCGAGACCGGCCGCTTCGAAGAAGTGGGTGAAGGTGTGCATGGGACGCTCCGTTCGCAGTGCTCCTCACCGGCTGGTCACCGGCGGGACCACCTTCGCAAGCGGGGCGCATCGGCCACGTCCGCCGATCGACTTGATCGCCCGGCCGAAAGTCTTGATCCACCGGCCTGATGGCCGAGCCGGGTGGCGATCATCAGAGGACGACTCGCCTGCGGGCGTCGGCGCGGCCGATCACGAACCACAGCAGGCTCCCCAGGAACGGCGCCATGAAGGCCACGATGACCCACACCAGCTTCATGCCGCCGCTCAGCGCGGAACCGAGGATGCTGATCAGCGCTCCGATGAACAGCAGCGCGTACGCGGCGAGGATGACCAGCGGGAAGTTGATCGCCAGTGCGGCGAGCACGCTGTCTTCGGAGATGAGCTCGGCCTGCTGCTGAGCGATCAGGGACATCATCGGGGGGCTCCGTTCCGAGTGGTTCTGCCGGGGCGTCCGCCACCGACGAGAACCACTCTCACAGCCGACGCCCTCCCCCACTTCGGCTGATCGGCCCGACCCCCCTTGACCGAAAGGCTGACCCCCACCCCGCTCGGAGTCCCGCACCACAGCGAGGAATCCGAGCGGATCGGGCCGTTTCGGAAGGACCGGATGACCAACCCGCCCAGCACGACCGGAAACCTTCGATCGATGTCCGGTCAGCATCGAAGCCGCTGAGCGGCGAACCCGGATCAACTCACTTCGTGTTCTGCGACCGTCCAGGCTCGGGTCTGGTCGCTGAGGGTGATGCCGAGGCCGGGGCGTGCGGAGAGGTGCATCCGGCCGTCGGCGATCTCCAGGTGTTCGTTGAACAGCGGGTCGAGCCATTCGAAGTGCTCCACCCACGGTTCGTGCGGGTACGCGGCGGCGAGGTGGACGTGGATCTCCATCGCGAAGTGCGGTGCGAGTTGCAGCTTGCGCTGCTCCGCCAGGGCCATGACCTTGAGGAACTGGGTGATGCCGCCGATCCTGGGCGCGTCGGGCTGCACGACGTCGGCGCCGCCGGCGCGGATGAGCTCGGCGTGCTCGGCGACGCTGGCGAGCATTTCACCGGTGGCGATGGACGTGTCGAAGGTGGACGCGAGCAGCGCGTGGCCCTCCGCGTCGTAGGCGTCGAGGGGTTCCTCGATCCACACCAGGTCCAGCGGTTCCAGCGCCCGGCACATGCGGCGCGCGGCGGGCCGGTCCCACTGCTGGTTCGCGTCGACCATCAGGGCCACCCCGTCGCCGACCTTCTCCCGCACGGCGCTCACGCGGGCGAGGTCGGTGCCGTGGTCGGGGTGCCCCACCTTGAGCTTGATGCCGCCGATGCCGTTCGCGACGGATTCCGCGGCGCGGTCCACGACCTCCTCGATGGGCGAGTGCAGGAAGCCGCCGGAGGTGTTGTAGCAGCGCACCGAGTCGCGGTGGGCACCGAGCAGCTTCGCCAGCGGCAGGCCGGCTCGCTTGGCCTTCAGGTCCCACAGCGCCACGTCGAACGCGGCGATGGCCTGGATGGACAGCCCGCTGCGGCCGACCGACGCGCCCGCCCACACGAGCTTGTCCCAGATCTTGCCGATGTCGCTGGGGTCTTCGCCGATCAGCACCGGCGCGATCTCGCGGGCGTGCGCGAACTGCCCCGGTCCACCGGCGCGCTTGGAGTAGCTGAAGCCCACGCCCTCTTGGCCGGAGGCCGTGCTGATCTCCGCGAACAGCATGGCGACCTCGGTCATCGGCCGCTGCCTGCCGGTGAGGACCTTCGCGTCGCTGATCGGCGTCGCCAGCGGCAGCGTCACCGAGGAGATCTTCACCCGGGTGATCTGGTCGAGGGTGGCGGACGAGGTCATCGGAACGCTCCGTTCAACTGGGATGGACGGCTTCGGGCTTCGGGAGGTCAGGCCGCGTCGAAGGTGATCCGCTTGATCGGGCCCATCACGGCGAAACCGACCAGCGCGAGCAGTCCGTGCGCGGCGACGAACCACAGCGCGACGGTGAAGGACCCGGTGGCCTGCACGGTGTAGCCGATGACGATGGGGGTCACGATGCCCGCGGCGTTGCCGAACGCGTTCATCGTGGCGGCCACGAAGCTCGACGCCTGCGGCGGCGCGATGTCCGTGGTGATCGCCCAGCCGAGCGCTCCGATGCCCTTGCCGAAGAACGCCAGCGTCATCAGGGCGACGATCAACACGCTGCTGTCGGTGAGGTTGCACAGCCCGATGCTGGTGGCCAGCAGCATGCCCACCACCGACGGCACCTTCCGGGCCGCCGTCAGCGAATACCCGCGCCGCAGCATCCCGTCGGAGAGGAAGCCGCCGAGCAGTCCGCCGCCGAACCCGCACACCGCGGGCAGCGCCGCCACGAACCCCACTTCGAGCAGCGACAGGCCGCGGCCCTGCACCAGGTACACCGGGAACCAGGTGATGAAGAAGTAGGTCAGCGCGTTCACCGCGTACTGCGAGAGGTACACGCCCCACAGCGCGCGGGCCGCGAAGATCTGCCGGAACGTGGCCGCGTTCAGCGGGGCGCGTTCCTGGACGGGCGCCGCGCCCCCGCCCTTCGGGGCGTCCAGGTCGACGATGCCGCCGCCCGAGCGGATCTTCTCGAACTCCTCCGGCGAGACCCGAGGATGGTTGCGCGGCGAGTCCATCCACCGCAGCCACAGTGCGGCGAGCGCGAACCCGAGCACGCCCAGCATCACGAACACCCAGCGCCAGCCGAACTCGTGGGTGATCCAGCCCATGATCGGCGCGAACAGCGCGGTCGCGAAGTACTGCGCGGAGTTGAAGATCGCCGTGGCCCGGCCGCGTTCCGCGGTGGGGAACCAGGCCGTCGCGACCCGCGCGTTCGCCGGGAACGCGGGCGATTCGAACGCCCCCAGCAGCAACCGCAGCACGAAGATCACGGTCACCGCGACCAGCACCGGAGTCGTGATCAACCCGACGAAGCTCACGGCCAGGGTCACCAGCGTCCACAGCACGAGGCTGAACGCGTAGACCCGGCGGGCGCCGAACAGGTCCAGCAGCATCCCGCCAGGCAGTTGCGCGATCACGTAGGCCCAGCTGAACGCCGAGAAGATGTAGCCCAGCTGCACGGTGCTGAACCCGAGGTCCGCCTGCAGGCTGCTGCCGGTGATGGACAGGCTGCTGCGGTCGGCGTAGTTCACCACGGTGATCACGAAGATCAGCGCCAGCACGAGGAACCGGGTGGGGATGCGGACGGCGGGTCGTCTTGCCGTGCTCCCGGCCACTTCCGACTCAATGCCAGACATCGTCGTCCTTCCGCGGGGAAAGCGAACCGACAGCCCCTGAGCAGCACCACCGGGGCTCCCGATCGCGGCGTGCCAGCAGACTAGGGGCGGGAGATCATGCACTGCTAACACCGTTTCGGCATCATCCGATGCCGAAAAAGAATCAACGTCTCGATCGGCCCAATTTCGAGGACCGATCGGAGCAGCACCGACCACCGAAGAACTTTTCCGTTCCACCACCGGACGGTCCGCGAAACCGCTACCCTGCCCCGCCGAATCACACCGAAAAGGTCGACGAAATGTCCGGTTAAGCCATTTCGGTGATCAACCTGGAACGGCGACCGAGAACCTGGAAATATGAACCGTGAAGCCGATGAGGCTTCCACCGGTTATCCGTGGGGGAAACCGGACTGGGGTTCAACAGAAAATCGAGGAAGAACACATGCGGATCACGAAGAAGGCGGCCACCGCCGTCGCGCTGACCGGTGCCGTCCTGGGGAGCGCGCTGGTCGGAGGCGGGGCCGCGGTAGCGGCTCCGGCCGAATCCGATGGGATCATCCACATCCAGGGGACCTGCGGGGACAAGAAGAACCCCTCGGTTCGCGGGGGCGCCGCCGGGTGGACCCTCACCTGCGGCGGAGGGAAGATCCGGGCACAGGGCTGGGTCAAGGACACCAAGGCGGACGGCAAGGCCGCCGAGATTTACGGAACCTGGGAGAACGGCGACAGCTTCGGCACCGTCCGGGCCGGCGGGAACGGAACCAGGAAGAACTTCGACAAGTCACACAAGGGATCGCGCGTCGACCTCTACCTACGGGTCGTCTGATCCGAACAATGCACGACTCAACCATCTCCACAGCACCGGTTATGCTGAGATGCGAATGAGCGATCGATTCGAATGAATTGGAGGCACGCGCGGCGCGAACAGATGTGCGCCGCGCGTGCCTCCATGCGAATTCCACTCCGTTCGGCGGGTTGCGATTTCAGGAGGAATCAGTCGCCCGACGCGACCACGGACTTCGCACCTCGGAAGCGGCGGAAAAGGTCGGAAATCGAGGGGCCGCCCGCGAAGCACCACACGGCGATCACCGGGTCGCACAGGGCGCAGCCGAACGAGGAGTGCTCGGCGAACGGGATGATCGGGGTGCCGTTGAGGTGGTGCAGCACGTCCCACGCCGTGTGCAGGAGCCACGCGATCCCGATGAACGTCCACGAGCTCAGGCCGCGGTAGGCCACGTAGGTCAGCACGGCGGTGAAGGCGAACTCCCAGAGTCCCAGACCGCCGCCGCTGAGGTAGGCGGCACCGGCTCCGGCGACCATGATCGCGTTGAACGGGCGGCGGTGCCGCTCCGGGATCAGCGAGTTCAGCAGCACGTACAGGACGCCGATGAGCAGCGGCGCGATGATGGACATGGCCCGACGCTATGCCGCGACCACCGCCCCCGAGCAGTGGCGACGACGACAGGAACCGCCGGATTCCGGCCGAGTCCCGGCCGTGCGCGGGTCGCCGCTCAGCCGGGGGTGGTGATCCGGTCGAGCCATTGGGCCAGCAGGGCGCGTTCGGGGGCGGTGAGCTCGGTGAGCCCGTCCAGTCCCGCGCGCAGCGTCAGGGCCGCGCCGACTTCCGGCGGGGCGTCGCGCTCGGGACCGGGGCCGACGATCGCGGAGATCGCCGCTTCCCGCGCGAGGTCGCCGAGGCCGGGGTCCCGGTCCGGTGCCGCGGTCGCGATGAGCTCCCAGGTCGTGCCCGTCGCCGCGGCGTGCACCAGCCGGTTCGCGCGCGGCTCCGGGACGCGGAGCCGGCCGTCCCGGGCGATGCGGCGGATCGGGCCCGCGAAGATCTCCGCCGCCCGCCGCCGCGCGTTCGATCCGCCGCCGGGACGTGCCGGGGCGTGCGCTGCCGCGTACACGGCGGGGTGCTCGATCCCGAAGCGCACGTGCAGGTCCCAGCCGCGGCGCAGGTCCTCGACGGGATCGCGGCGGGCCGACCACGATTCGCGCCGCACGTAGGACGCGTAGACGTGCTCGGTGACGGCGTCGAGCAGACCGCCCTTGTCGCCGAAGAACCGGTAGATCGTCGGGGCCTGCACGCTCGCGGCCGCGCAGACCGCGCGGGTGGTCATGGCGTCCGGTCCGCCCTCGGCGAGCAGCGCGGACGCCGCATCGACGATCCGCCCGCGAACCCCGTCCGACACGAGTACCGATGCTAGTTCCCCCGCGATCGCGGCGGTAAGGCCGATTTTTCCCCGTTTCCCGGTCTCCGGCACCGAACGCGTCGGCGATGCGCACGTCCGGGCGGATCGGTGCGATCTCGCGGGTTCGAGTGCTCCGGCACGAAGGGCTTGCGGCCCTGAGGGTCCGGGCCGACGGCCGATCGTGGCAACGCTCAGCTCCGCTCCTCCCGACGGGACGAGCGCCGGCCCGCGCGCTGTTGTGCGGGCGGGTAGTGGGTGGTGCTGTTCGGTGTTATCAGCCGGTGCGACGCGTCAGGGGATGAGCAGGACGCGGCCGAAGGCGGCGCGGCTCTCGATGTGGCGGTGCGCGGCGGCGGCCTCGGCGAGCGGGAACTCCTGGTCCAGCACGACGGTGAGCTCACCGGACGCGACCCGCTCGACGAGCCGCTCGACGACCGTCCTGACGCGAGCCGGGTCGTGCTCCATCTCGCCGCCGAAGTAGACGCCGTTGAGGGAGGCGTTCTTGAACATCAGCGGCCCGAGCTGCGGCGGTCGCGTCTCCCGACCGGCCTGGCCGACCCAGCTGATCCGCCCCCGGTAGGCGAGCGCGCCCACGCTGCCCTCCAGGGTGCTCCCGCCGACCGAGTCGACGACGAGGTCGACACCGCGCCCGTCGGTGAGCTCGCCGACCCGCTCGGCGACGTCGGTGTCCTTGTAGTTGATGGCGTGGTCCAGGCCGAGTTCGGTGAGCCGGGCCAGCTTCTCGGCGCTGGAGGCCGTGCCGATCACCGTCGCCCCGGCGGCCTTCGCGAGCTGCACGGCCGCCAGGCCCACGCCGCCCGCGGCGGCCTGCACGAGCACCGTCTCCCCCGCCTGCAACCGGCCGAACTCGAACAGGCAGTCGTCGGCGGTGCCGAACTCGACGGGAACGCCCGCGGCGAGCCGCAGGTCCAGCTCGTCGGGCACCGGGTAGACCTGCCCTTCCTGCGCCACGGCGAGTTCGGCGTGCGAACCGGCGGGCATGAACGCCACCACGCGCTGACCCGCGCGCACCGAGGTCACTCCCGCGCCGACGGCCTCGACGGTGCCCGCCGCCTGGTAGCCGACGATGTGCGGGGCGGTCTCGAACGGCGAGCCCTGCCGGTGCAGCAGGTCGCCGCCCTGCACGCTGACCGCCGCGACGCGCAGCAGCACCTCACCGGCTCCCGCCACCGGGTCCGGGACGTCCTCGTAGCGCAGGACTTCGGGGCCGCCGTTCTCGTAGTACACCGCCGCCTTCATGCCGGCCTCCTCGTGGTCGCGTGTTCCCCAGGGACATCGGCGCGCCGGCACCGCCTCGTCAGCGCGGAGCCGCTGAGCAGCGCCCACCTCGACCAACCGGCGCCGCAGCCGGAACATTCCCGCTCGTCCTAAGTGGACTCCCCTGCTGCCGCGCCGAACCGGCGTGCCAGGCGCGCGAAGGCCGCCGCGAGCTCGGGCGGCCCGACTACCTCGACGTCCGCGTCGTACCTGCCGATCGTGGCGGCCAGGCCGACCCAGGACCACGACCCCAGCACGAGCCGGCAGCGCCGCGGACCGAGCTCCTCGACCACGCCGTCGTGGGCGAAGCGCGACACCGCGTCGGCGGGCAGGTCGAGGATCACCTCACCGCGGCAGGGCCACCCGGCGGAGCCCATGAACTTCTCGGTCACGAAGTCCGCCACGTCCCCACCGGGCAGCTCGCGCGGGGTGAAGCGGGGGCCGGTGGGCGTGCGCGGCGCGATCCGGTCGACGCGGAAGGTCCGCCAGTCCTCGCGGTCGAGGTCCCACGCGACGAGGTACCAGCGCCCGCCCCAGGTCACCAGGTGGTGCGGCTGCACCCTTCGCGGCGGACCGTCGTGCCGCGGCGCCGAGGCCGGGGTGTAGTCGAACCGCAGCACCTCGCGGGCGTGCACCGCGGCTCCCACCGCCACCAGGACTTCCGTGTCGACCTGCGGATACGTCCCGGTCCCGGCCCGTTCGACGGCGGTGACCCGCAGGGCGTCGATGCGGTGGCGCAACCGGGCGGGCATGACCTGGCGGACCGTGCTCAGCGCCCGAGCCGAGGCCTCCCCGATGCCCGCCCCGGTACCGGTGGCGATCTGCAGGGCGACGGCGAGGGCGACGGCCTGCTCGTCGTCGAACAGCAGCGGCGGCAGTTCCGCTCCCGCCTCCAGCCGGTAGCCGCCGTCGGGTCCTTTGACGGCCAGGATCGGGTACCCGAGTTCGCGCAGGCGCTGGACGTCGCGGCGCACGGTGCGCTCGCTGGTGTCCAACCGCTCCGCCAGCAGCGAGCCGGGCCAGTCCCGGCGGGCTTGCAGCAACGACAGCAGCGCGAGCAGCCGAGCGGAGGTTCCGTGCATGAATCCGATGATGCCCGCAGAAGCGGACGGTACCTGGCCGCTACCCCTGCGAGAGTCGTCCCGAACCACGACGACGACCCGAAGGATCCGATCATGACCGCCACCACCCCCGCCGTCGACGAGCGCGCCGACCTGCTCGCCGAACTCGCCGCCGCCCGAGCAGCGCTGATCACCACCACCCGCGGGCTCAGCGACGAGCAGGCCGCCGCGCGCCCCACGATCAGCGCGCTGTGCCTGGGCGGCCTGCTCAAGCACGTCACGAACGTCGAGCGGGGCTGGCTGCGCTTCGTCCTCGAAGGACCGTCGGCGATGAGCTTCGCGCTGCCCGACGGCGTGACCTGGGACGACTTCATGGCCGGCACGGCGAGCGAGTACCCGCAGTGGGCCATCGACCGGCAGCGGGAGTTCCAGGTGCTGCCCGGCGAGACGCTGGCGGGCATCGTCGAGGACTACGAGCGGGCCGCCGCCGAGACCGAGCGCATCGTCACCGACCTGCCCGACCTGTCCGCGACGCAGCCGCTGCCGGAGGCGCCCTGGCACGAGCCCGGTGGCCGCCACAGCGCCCGCCGCGTCCTGATCCACGTCATCGCGGAGACGACCCAGCACGCCGGGCACGCGGACATCATCCGCGAAACGCTCGACGGTCGTTCGGCGTGACCGCCGGGGAGCACGAGGTGGTCGCGGCGTGTTGACCCGGCTGTCCGCGCGGGCGCTCAACCGGGCCGCGCTCGCCCGCCAGCTGCTGCTGGAGCGGGCAGAGCTCGGGGTCCTCGACGCGGTGGCGCACCTCGGCGGCCTGCAGGCGCAGGAACCGCAGGAGCCGTTCCTCGGCCTCTGGTCCCGGCTGCGCGGGTTCGACCCGGCGGTGCTCTCGGACCTGCTGACCGAGCGGCGGGTGGTGCGAACGCACCTGATGCGCCGCACGATCCACCTGGTCAGCGCCGCGGACGCGGTGGCGTGGCGGACCCGGCACGGCGCGATGCTCCGCCAGCGGCTGCTCGGGGTGTACCGCCGGGAGCTCGACGGCGTCGACCTCGACGAACTGGCCGCGGCGGGCCGGGATCTGCTGGCCGACGACGAGCCGAGGTCGATGCCGGAGCTGGGGCGCGCGCTCACCGACCGCTGGCCCGCCGCCGGACCGCGGGCGCTCGGAGAAGCGGTGATCGTCCTCGTGCCCGCCGTGCAGGTGCCGCCGCGCGGGCTGTGGCGGGCGAGCGGGGGCGCGCGCAACGTGCTGCTGTCCTCGTGGCTGGGGCGCGCGGTCGATCCGGCACCCGCGGACGGGTCGGATCCGGCGGGGGTGGCGCTGGTGCGGCGCTACCTGGCCGCGTTCGGCCCGGCCGCGACGGCGGACCTGCGCGCTTGGTGCGGAGTGGCCGGGCTGCCCGCCGCGGTGGCGTCGGTCCGGGGTGAGCTGGTCGCCTTCCGCGACGAGCGCGGGCGCGAACTGCTCGACCTCCCCGACGCGCCGCGGCCCGATCCGGACGTGCCCGCGCCGGTGCGCTTCCTGCCCGCGTTCGACAACGCGATCCTCGGCTACGCCGATCGCAGCCGGATCATCGACGACGAGCACCGCGGCCTGTCGGTGGCCGGACGGCGCGCGGTGCTCGTCGACGGCCGCGTGGCGGCCACCTGGTCGTTCGAGGACGCGACCGTGCACGTCAGCCCGCTGCGCGACTTCTCCCGACCGGACCGCGCCGAGGTCACCGACCAGGGCCGGGAGCTCGCGTCGTTCCTGTCCGACGGCACGAGCGAGGACGTCCGCATCTCGGACTGACCGCCGGGGGCGCGGACTCCGCGGAGCCCGCGCCCCCGCCTCACTCGCTGTGCTCGGCGCCCTTCCCGGTCTGGCCGACGGTGCCGTGCGCCGTGGAGCGGCCCGGCTGCGCCGGAGCGCTCGGCCCCACCGGCGAACCGGTGCGCTTGTGCTCGGACACCTCCGGCATCTGCTCCTGCGAGCCGGACGAGGGCGTGGCGCCGTGCTCCAGCTCGTCGAGGCGGCTGCTGAGCAGCGTGGTCACCGGCACCCGATCGGCGTGGGCGCGTTCGTGCTCCAGCAACGTCCGGATCTGGTCCGCGTCCAGCGCGCGCATCCGGTGGCGCAGCGTCCCGATCGGCAGTTCGTCGTAGTCCGGCAGCGGAAGTCCTTGCTCGGCCAACAGAATCTCCTCACATCAGCAGTGGAGCTCGGGGTGGGCGCGATCAGGACGGCACGACCGGCACGACCCACCCGTCGTCGGCCGCGCTCCAGTCCGCTTGACGGCTCCAGCCCGCGGCGCTGAGCTCTTCGTCGGCGTGCTCGGGCTTCGACTTCTCCGCCGGCAGCTCCAGCTTCGTGACGGGCGTTCCGCGGTCGTCCCGCACGATGACCACCGGAGCACCGCCCGCGTTCGCGGTGATGAAGTGCGCGTTGTTCGCCATGATGTCCGCGTCCCCTCTGTGCTCGGCGAGTCCTTCCACCCCCACCTACCCACCGAGCCGAACACCTATTCCTCGGGGCGATCCGACCCGCGCCGTTAGGGCGGCGGTCGAACCACTTTCAGGAGATCCCGCATTCCTGCGGAAATCAGCGGCGAACGAAACGGAACTGCCCCTATCGCCACCACATCGCGATGGTTTTAATTTCGATCCACTGTGGAGTAATTGACCTGAGCAGGACTCCGATCCACCTGCCCTTTCGGGCAATCCTGCGTGCCGGAAAAACCGAATCCGCCCGACACGGCGCCGCCATCGAGGCACTACGCAACGTGGCTGATTAATCGATCTATTGGTATGCTTGCAAGCAAGACACACTCGAGCAACGATCATCGATCACTGAAAGTAATCGCACTTTCGGGCATCTGAACGAAAGCGGACTCCAACCGCAGTTCAACGAACCACCCCGGTGCGGCACAGTGGTGAAGCTTCTCCGCCATCCGAGGTGGGGCGGAGAAGCGGCAGATCCTGGTAGCGGCCCGCCCCGCAATGACGCGGTGACCCTGCCATGGGAGAACGAGGGCGGACTCATGACCGGACACGCATTGTTCATCGGTGTCTCCGAGTACGAATCGGACGGATTCGACTCCTACCCCACCGTCGGAGAATCGGCGCGCAAGCTGCACGACCTGTTCGACGCCAGCTCCCTGTGGGACGCGAGCCGCTTGGTCGAGAACCCGATCCGCGGCCGGTTCATGGACGAGCTCCGCTCGACGCTCGACGAGTGCGGGCCCTCGGACTCCGCGCTCGTCTACTTCTGCGGCCACGGTGATCTGCCCCCGTGCGGGCGCACCAGCCGACCCGAACTGCACCTGGCGCTCAGCGACAGCAAGCCGCACGACGCATCGACCCAGCTGCCCGTGCACCACGTCTACGAAGCGCTGGAGACGTGCCTGGCGAGCAAGAAGGTCTTGGTCCTGGACTGCTGCGAGTGCGGTCAGGTGCCGATGCTCAGCCACGTCGACGTCGAGATGCCCGAGTTCCGGGACGAGCGGACGTGGGTGCTCAAAGCACTGCGCTGGGGGGAGTCCTACGCGAAGGCGATCGATGGCGACCGCGGCGTGTACACCGCGTTCAGCGGCGCGCTCATCAAGATCCTCGACGGCGGACTCCCCGACGCGAGCAACCTGCTCGACATCGACGAGGTCTTCACCGAACTCGAGCGGAACCTGCACCGAGACCGTCACCCGGTGCCGGACATGATTCGCCGCGGACGAGGGTCGCTGGCACTGCTGGAGAACTCTTCACCGGAAGCCAAGCAGCGGATCCAGGACGAGCTGGAGTCCGCGAGCCTTTTCGAACTCGCGGCGATGTTGGACGGCGGCGCGGACCTCCCGGCGCCGGCGATCGAGCAGCAGCTGCGCGCCCGGCTGCGCACCAGCGAGAACGCGATCGACCTGGCGCACCAGCTGCACGAACGCCCGGCCCTGCACCGGGGCCTCGCCGACGTGCTCATGACCGGCGCCGAGGACGTCGCCGGAGATTCGGCCCGCCAGCTCTCGCGCAGCGCCTGCCCGGACTGCGCGCACTTCGCCCAGGTCCTGCTGGAGCGGGCCGTCGAGTTGGACGCGAACCGGTTCGCGGAGTTCCACCGAGCACTCGTGGCCGGGGAACCCGAGGTCACCCGGCTCGAACAGGACCTGGCGGGACTGGTCACCGGAGAACGCCTCGCCGCGCTGGTGAGCGAGCCGGAGGAACCGGCGGCCGAGGCGGCCGACCGCCTGCTCGGCCTGTTCGCCGCGGAGCGCCGGATGACCGACCTGCAGGAGGTGCTGACCGCGCTGTACGCGCGGGGCGAGCAGTTCGCGGTGGAGACCGTGCTGGCGAACGTGGCGCTGGGCCGGTCCGCGGTCGACGCGGCGAAGTTCGCGCAGCTGCAGCGGGACGCGGCGGAACGCGAAATCGGCAAGCTCGTGGTGCGCAAGCGGTTGCCGCAGGACGTCGCGGCCTACGTGGCCGCGTTCGACCTGCGGTCCGAGTCGGTGATGCGCGGCCTGCTGGCGGTCGCGGTGAAGACCTCGTCCTCTCACGACCTGATCCGGTTGGCGCGCGCGCTGCGGTCGCGGGGTTTCGCCGACGCCCCGGCGATCGTCATGGAGCGGGCGCTGCACGACGGTGCCCCGCCCCAGGACGTCTGCGACCTGCTCGACGGCCTCGCCGGCAGCGCCCCCGACCAGCGGACCGCGATCGAGGAGCTGTTCCTCACGCACCTGCGCGGCGCCTCGGTGGAGGAGCTGGAGACCTATCTGAGCCGCAAGGACTTCCTGGGCCGCTCGGACGCCTTGGTGCGCGACGTCGTCGCCGACCGCCCGATCGACGACGTGATCGCGCTGCACCGCCACGCCGCCGACGAGGACGCCGAACTGGCCTGGAACATCACGCACGCGGTGGCGGGCAGCCGCAAACCCTCGCACCTGGTGCAGTTCGCGCTCGCGTGCCCGCGCTACGCCGAGCAGCTGTTCACCGCCGTGGGACGGCAGCGCGACGGTGACGACATCGGTCTCCTGCTGCGGAAGTGGCACGAAGACGTCGACGGGCTCCGCCACAGCGTTCCGCTGGCCACCTGGTTCGCCGCCGTGGTGCCGCCGGAAGTCCTGCTGGACGCACGGGAGTTCCTGGTGGGCCTGGGCAAGAAGGAGTCGACGAAACCGGTGGACGACGTGCTCCGGATGGTGCTGCACGAGCACGCGCTCCGGTTGGCACCTCAGGAGCTCGCGGCGTTGCTGGTCGCCCTGCCCGCGCCGAGCTCGCGCAAGCTGTCCGAGATCACCGTGCCGCTGGTCCGGAAGCTGGACGAGGAGTTCAAGGACTTGCCGGTCCAGGAGCAGAGCGAGGAGCCCGGCGAGGACGCGGTGACGCTCACCTACCTGGCCCGGGTGGTGGCGGCGGTGTCGCACTACGACCATCCCGTCGCCGAAGACCTCGTGGCGCGGATCGACGGCGCCGTCTACAACCGGGACGACGCGGCGCTGCACCGGCGGTATGCGAAGGAGCTGGGCGAGAGCGGTGCGCCGGGGCGGGAACGCGACTTCAGGCGTCGGATCGATTCTTGAGCCGGATGAAGGATTCGGCCTCCCGCACACCGACCCGGTGGAACAGGAGGCCCGCCGCCCCTGCGGCCACCGCCAGCGCCACCGCGGTGATCCCGTAGAGCAGCGGATCTTCGAACCGGAAGAGGTCCTCGCGCCCGAGCATGAACTCGACGAATTCGGGGCGGCCCTCCTCCTTACTGGTCGGATCCGACAGGAGGTACCGGATCACCAGGTGGCACCAGGCCAGCGCCAGGAGCACCGCGAAGTAACCGAGCAGCCAGCGGGCCCGCCGCAGGTGCTCGGCCCGGTTGCGGTCGGTCTCCGAGCGCCGCGACCAGAACATCGCCGCCGCCACCACTGCCATCAGCGCGTAGGCCCACAGCAGCGTGATGAAGCCCGTGTAGAACGCGATCACCGTGCTCACGACGAAGCTCACCGGTGCCAGCAGCCGGCCACCGCGCGGACCGGGGAACATCTCCGCCTTCCACGACGCCTGGTAGGCCACGGCCGCGTAGGAGTAGACGAACAGGTAGATCACGCTCTTGGCGTCGGTGATCTCCGACCAGTCGCCCAGGCTCGTCATCAGCACCAGCACCGCGACGCCGAACAGGTACACGACGAACAGCACCTGCAACGAGCTGCGCATGGTGAGCCGCGGCAGCTTCAGCACGCTCTGGTCCGCAGAGGTCTTGAGCACGATGGCGGCCAGGTAGATGAACAGCAGGGCGTTGGTCAGCGGGGACAGGACGCTCACGACCGCTACCAGCAGGGATTCCGGGGAACCGGGCTCGGGGGCGCGCCAGGCGTCGTGCACCCCGACCGTGTACACCAGCTGGAGCAGGAGGTAGATCACCGTCGCGATGATCAGCGCACCGTAGATGGCGAAGCCGCGGTGCTCCTTGCCGGCCTTGTCGCCGTTGTCCACCGGCCCCTGGAACCCGGTGAACGCGAACATCATCCCGGCTGCCGTGATCACCGGGATCAGCATGGTCAGGGCCATGTCCTGGTCGGCACCGGTCGGCGCGGGAAGGATCAGGTAGTGCACGCTCGCGGCGCTGAGGACGAGCGCCACCAGCAGCACCGCTTTCGCCACGCTCAGCGCCAGGTTCAGCCGGAGCATCAGGCGAGCGCCGACGACGTGGATCGCGAACAGCCCGCTCAGCACGGCCCACGCGGCCAGCGCTCCCCCACCGGTCAGCGCGAAGCCGCCGTCGCTGCGCGGGTAGGACAACGTCACGCCCTCGAAGGTGCGGTCGAGCGCCAGCACCGCGACGAGCGCCCCGGCGGGAGGATTTCCCGCGTACATGGTGAACAGTCCGGCGTTGATGATGGTGCCGACGACGCGGCCGCTGCGGTCCTGCGCCCACCACGCCAACCCGCCCGACCGCGGATCCGTGCGGGCGAGCCGGACGACGATCGCGGCGACGGCGAGCACCACGACCAAGCCGACGAGCCACGGCAGGACGACGAGGTACACGGGGGAACCGGACTTCGAATACACCTGGTGCATCTCGGGAACCCCGGAAAGCCAGGCAGCGCCCAGGACGCCGCCCAGCGCCAGGGCCAACTGCTGTCCCCTGCTGAGCGCGACCGGTTCTCCGCTGTCGTCGTTCCGGTGCACCACACGGCTCCCAGTGCGTAGACGGATCCGAGTCGGCGACTCCGATGCCGCCAGGAGTGATCCATGTTACTGGCGAGCTTCGTCCGGTCGATCTGCTTTCTCCGATCGGATCGGCCCGTTCGTCGCACGTTCGGCGGTCGCGCGGAGGACGCCGGCGGGGTTCGTGGAGCCGTCAGCCGGAGGTCCCGTTCTTGAGCCGGATGAAGGATTCGGCCTCCCGCACACCGCTGCGGTAGAACAGCAGCCCCGCGACCACCGCGACCACCGCGAGGACGCTGGTGACGATTCCGTCCACCAGCCCGTTCTCGAACGGCGGCAGATCGCGGGATCCGCGCAGGAGGTCGGCGAGCGGGCCGGGGTCCGCGGCCAAGGAGTACCGGACGACGAAGTGGCACCCGCTCAGCACCAGCAGCACCGCGAAGTAGCCGAGCAGCCACCGGGCGCGGCGCAGGTGCTGGGCCCGGTTGCGATCCGCTTCCGCGCGGCGGGACCAGAACATCAGTGTCGCGACCACGACCATCAGCGCGCACGCCCACAGCAACGTGGGGAATCCGGTGTAGAACGCGATCACGGTGACCGCCGCGAAGCTCACCGGCGCCAGCGCGCGGCCCCCGCGGGTGTCGAGTCGCGAGTGCTCCAGGACGTTCTGCCGCCACGACGCCCGGTAGCAGACGGCGGCGTAGGAGTAGACGAACAGGTAGAGCACGCTCTTGGCGGCGGTGATCTCGGAGATGCCCGCCCACATCAGCACCAGCAGGCCGAACCCGAACGCGAAGATGACCAGCATCGGCTGGAACGACTTGCGCTTGTTGAAGCCGGGCAGCGCGAGCACTCCCTGCTCCGCGGAGGTCTTGAGCACGATCGCGGCCAGGTAGAGGAAGACCAGCGCGTTCGTCAGCGGCGGCAGGACCGTCGCGACGACCCGCAACGCGAACGGCCAGCCCGATCCGGGATCGGGCAGGTGCCAGTTCCCGGCAAGTCCCTCGGCGAACACCAGCTGGAGCCCCGCGTAGAGCAACAACGAGATGATCAGCGCGCCGTAGACGGCGAAGCCGCGGTGGTCCTTGCCGGACTTGTCGCCGTTGTCCACCGGCCCTTGGAACCCGGTGAACGCGAAGATGATCCCGGTCGTCGCGGTCACGGTGAGCACGGCGAAGACGGCGTCACCATCCTGGCCCGGGTTCGGGAGGATCAGCACGTGGGCGAACGCGGAGACGCCGATGAACACCAGCAGCAGGAGGACTTTCGCCGCGCTGAGCACCACGTTCAACCGGAGCATCGCGCGGGCACCGAGGACGTGGACCGCGAACAACGCGCTCAGCAAGCCCAGCGCGAGCAGCCCGATGCGCCAGTCCGCCACTTCGCACGTGCCGTCCTCGGACGTGCACCACCGCCAGCCGAACGCGTCGTTGAGCGCGGTCGCGGCGGCCAACGCCCCGGCGGGCGGATTCCCCGCGTAGACGACGAACAGTCCCGCGTTGATGATGGTGCCGACGACCCGGCCGCTGCGGTCCTGCGCCCACCACGCCAACCCGCCCGAACGCGGATCCGTGCGGGCGAGCCGAACCACGATCGCGGCCACCAGCACGAGCACGGCGAACCCGACCAGCCACGGCAGCACGCCGAGGTAACGGTGCGGACCGGTCACCTGCGCGACCTCGGGAATGCCGATGATCCAGCCGGACCCGAGGACACCTCCCAGGGCCAGAGCCAACTGCTGCCACTTGCCGAGCGCCACCGGTTCCCCGTTGCCAGCGTTCCGGTGCACCACACGGCCCCCAGCGCGTAGAAGGATCGGCGACTCGGCCGAGATCGATCGATGCTACCGACGATCCTCTTGCTCGCGAACGATCTTTCGTCGATCTGAGCGCGGGAAAGCTCGGGCGGGGGCGTTAGCGGACCAGGGGGCGCCCTACTGGAGCAGCGCCCGCTGCTGCGGGGTGGAACGGGTCAGCCGGGGTCTTCCTCGGATTTGCGGCTGTCGACGATGAGGGCTTCGGCTCGGACGAGGACGTCGATCTGGGCGGGGTTGTAGAGGTCGCGAATGGCTTTGCCGAAGGTCCGCTGGGCGTGGCGGACGCCGCCGGGGGCGTCGGCGTGGATGTCGCGCAATCCGGGGTTCGCCTCTTCGACGTCGCGGATGTAGGGGGCGAGGCGTTCGGCCAGCCGCTGGCGGGTGTCGTCGTCCGCGTCGGCGGTCAGCTCCTCGAACTCCTTGTCCGCGGCGTCTCCGGGGGCGTTGCGCAGCAGGTCGCCGTAGGTCTGCAAGCCCTGCGGGCCGAGGACCCTGGTCATGACCACGACGAGGGAGCGGTCCGCGTCGGAGAGCCCTGCGTTCGCGGCGACCGGGGCGAAGTCCGCGGGCAGGTCGGTGGGCGCGGACTTGCTCAGGATGAGGCCGAGTTCGATGCGGGCTCGCTGGAGCCGTTCGATGGTGGCGGCCAGTTCGGCGTCGAGGGTGCGCAATGCCTGCTCCGGGTGGTCGTCGGCGTCGCCCATGGCGGCGATCTGGGACAGCGAGAAGCCGAGGTCGGTCAACCGCTTGATGCGCAGCACCCGAACCAGGTGGGCCACGCCGTACTGCTTGTAGCCGTTGGCCCGCCGCTCGGGCTCCGCCAGCAGGCCGACCTCGTGGTAGTGCCGCACCGCTCGCAGGCTCGTCCCGGCCAGCTCAGCGATCTCACGCGTGCTCCATCCCACGCCATCACCTCGTTCGTAGAGCGTTCCGCCGACGCGGTCGCGCCGACGGGTTCCAGTGAAAACCGTGCCGTTGCGGCACGGTCAAGCGCGCGAGCGCCGAAGCACCGCGCACGAACAGGCATAACCCAGAAGTGTGACCCATGACACTCCGCCTGGATCTTGAGCATGCCGTTGCGGCACGGCTTCTCCTGGTTCGCAGCTCACCCCACACCACGGCACACCGGGAGATCAGCGATGACCACGATGGACCGCATCGACGACCGCACCGACGAGACGACCACCGCACCGGCCTTCGAGCAGAAGCAGACGATGCTCGACCACCTGGGCGGTCCTTCGGGGATGGTGTACACGACGCTGCCGGTCGTCGTGTTCGCCGCGACCGTCCCCTTCGCGCCGCTGCCCATCACCATCGGGATCGCGGTCGCCGTGGCCCTGGTGCTCGCCGGAGTGCGGCTGCTGCGCGGGGAGAAGGTCTCGGCGGCGCTCGGCGGCGTGTTCGGCGTCGCGGCTGCGGGCGGCATCGCCGCGTGGACCGGGTCGGCCAACGACTTCTTCCTGATCGGGATCTGGGCCAGCCTCGCGGGCGCCGTCGTCACCCTCGCCTCGCTGCTGGCCCGCAGGCCGATCACCGGGCTCGCCTGGAACGCCCTGCACGGCGGCACGCACCACTGGCGCGAGGACCGGCCGTCGCTGCGCGCGCACTACATCGCCACGCTCGCCGCGACCGCCGTGTTCACCGCCCGGTTCATCGTCAAGGAATGGCTCTACCTCGCCGACTCCACCGGCTGGCTCGCGTTCGCGAAGGTCGCCATGGGCACCCCGCTGACGGCGCTCGCCGCCGTGGTCGTCGTCTGGGCCTTCCGCCGCACCACCAAGCGCCTCCTCCGCCAGTCCTGACGGCGCACGGGCGCGGCGGCGGGTCGCGGCCGGCTCGCGGCGGAACGGGCTCTCATCGCGGAGCCACGGGAGCAACCTCCTCCGCCCCACGCCTGCCACGGGCCGCCGCCGCCATCATCACGGTGCCCACGGCGAAGGCGGCGCCCAGCGCTCCCCAGCCGGTCAGCGCGCCGCGCAGCACGACGACGGTCATGAACGGCGGCCCCACCGCGAACTGCACGGCCTGGCCGAAGTCGAAGGCGCCGAGGTAGGCGCCCATCGAACGCTCCGGCGCGAGGCGGTAGGACAGTTCGAACGCCGACACCGAGTGCATGTTCTCCCCCACCGTGATCAGCACGACCGCCAGCACCACGACCAGCAGTACGACGTCGGCGGAGGCGTTCTCCGCGGTCAGGAACAGCGCCGCCGCGGCCAGCAGCGGGACCAGCGCGCGGATCGCGGTGCGGCGCGCGGCGGGGATGGTGCGGGTCCACCGGGTCAGCGGCACCTGCAATCCCACGGTCAGCACGGTGTTGATCGCCAGCAGCGGCCCCACCCAGCCGTCGGCCAGCGGGGTCCTGGTGATGATCCAGAGCGGCAGCAAGGTGAACAGCACCGAGTCGTGCAGCAGCAGGATCGCGTTGCCCGCCACCAGCGTGAGGTAGCGGGAATCCTTGAGGACCGCCTTGCGCCGCTCCGGGGATTCGACCGCTACCTCGTCCGGTTCGGGCACCGGTCCGCGTCCGCGCCGGATGAGCACCCGCACGACGGCCAGCAGCACCAGGAACGACAGCGCGTTGATCGCGAATCCGGTGAAGTACGCGGCGTCGGTGCCGATGGAGACGACGACGCCGCCGAGCAGCAGTCCGACGCTCATGCCGATGTTGCGGGCGGTGCGCAGCACGGCCATGGCGCGGCTGCGGTTCTCCGGGCGTTCGGCCTGGAGCAGGAACAGCTGCTGGACGGGCGCGCTCGCCCGGTCCGCCAGGCCCAGCACGCAGAGCAGGACCGCGTAGGCCCAGAACGAGGACACGAACGGGAACGCCGCGTACCCGACGGTCCGGACCAGCAGCAGGAACGTCCACACCCCACCGGCCCCGATCCGGTCGGACAACCACCCGGCCGGGCCCGGCGAGGCGAGCGCGATCAGGTTCGCGGCACCCACCACAACACCGACCTGGACCGGGTCGATCCCCAGGCGCACCACCACGTACACCGGGATGAGCACCAGGAACAGGCCGGTTCCCAGCGCGTCCACCAGCCCGCCGCCAGCCAGGACCAAACCCCGGCGGCTTCCTCGGGCGACATGCGTCAACTGCACGACAGAGACCTCTCAACACCGCGATCCCCGCGCCGAAAACCCGGCCGGGCCGCGCCCTCTCGGGGCAGACGTGAATGCTGTCATTTCCCCGGAACGGCCCGGAATCCGGGCGGCGCGCGGTGCGAGGGGCTGCGCCGAACGCCCCGCGATGCGCGGCGCGACGTTCGGCGAGCCGGACGAATCAGCGCGAGAAGCGGCCGGCCTTCACGGCTAACAGGAACTCGCTCCAGCGAGCGGCATCGATCGCCACGTACCCACCATCGCGGTCCTTCGTATCGCGGACCGCAGCACTTGAGCCGAGCTTGCCGACCTCGATGCAGTTGGAAACCAGGTGCGAGCGGGTGGACTTTCGCCAGTTCGTGGGCGTGACGTTCACTGCATCTCCCCTTCCAGATCACCGACCGAGACGACGGCGAGCTTCGCCGAGTGAGGTCAGCGCGAGTAGCGGCCGGACTTGACCGCGGTGAGGAACTCGTTCCAGCGGACGTGGTCGGTGGTGAAGTGCCCGGCGGCGCGGTTCTTGGTGTCCCGCACGCCGATCACGGCCGGGGTGATCGCCACCTCGACGCAGTTTCCGCCCGAGTTCGACCGGGACGACTTGCGCCACTTCACGTCATGCAGATCCACTGCGATCCCTCTTCGTGTCTTCGGCGATGTGTGCAGGCGAAACACTCGATTTGCAGCGTCCCTGGTATCAGGCTGAGTGCAAAGCACGCCGCCTCCGCCGCGAACGGCTTGATGCCACGGCTCCGGAAACGCCCGGAATCCGGGCGGCGTGCAGCGGACCGGCTGCGCCGAACGCCCGCCGTGGACGGCACGACGTTCGGCGAGCCGGACGAATCAGCCCGAGAAGCGGCCAGACTTGACGGCTAACAGGAACTCGTTCCAGCGATCGGCGTCGATCGCCAGGTATCCGGCGGCGCGGTACTTGGTGTCACGAACCGCAGCGCCAGCACCGACCCTGCCTACCTCGACGCAGTTGGAAACCTGGTGCGAACGGCTCGACTTCCGCCAGTTCGTGGGCGTGACATTCACAGAACCTCCCCTTCCAGATCACGTGCCAATTCGGCGACGAGCTTCGCCGAGTGGTCTCGGCTCAGCGCGACTTCCCGCAGCGTATCCAGTGCAGGCGAGTACGGAGCGACATCGATTTCGTCGTAGAGGAAGACACCGGACGCGTAGTGCTCCAAGTGGACGATCGGTGAGGTCTTGGCGAACGTGTAGTAGCTGAAAGACCCCACGTGGCCCGGATGCCACCGCTCCGACACCGCAGGGATCACGTAGAGGGTGACGTGCTCGTTTCCCATCACCGTTTCCAAGTGTCGGAGCTGATCGAGCATGACTTCAGCACCGCCGATCCGGTCTCGCAGCGCGGTCTCCGAAATGAATGCCGTGAGCCGCACCGGATTCCTCCTGGTGAGCACTTCGCGCCTGCCCACCCGCATGGTCACGTAGGGCTCGATCTCGTCGCTGGCCATGTCGGCCATGACCGCCCGCGCGTAGTCGGCCGTCTGCAGCAGTCCCGGAACGATGCTCGTGGCGACGTCGACGATCTCCGTGGCGGTCCGTTCGAAGTGGATCAGCCTGGTCAGCTCCTTGCGAAGGCCCACCCCCGTGTCGAGCCAGTTGGGCTGGTCCGCACCCCGGGCCATCTCCACGAGCGAGCCGTACCGCTCCCCCGTCACGCCCAGCGTCGCGAGGATCTGCGCGACGTCCTCGGGTTTCGGCGTCCGCGTACCGGTTTCATAGCGGGAGATCGACACGTAGCTGATGCCGATCTGCTCGCCCAACTGCTGCTGCGTGAGCCCCGCCGCAGTCCGGCACTCGCGCAGTTCCGCTCCGAGCGCTCGGGCCTTGGGAGTGTGCTCCGATTTTCCAGGCATGAAAATGATCATATTCGCTCTACCAGCACAGATCATCCCCCTTTCGGGGAATTGAAAGCTGATTTACCGATACACGATCATAAGTTGGCAAACATTGGTAAATGCGGCTGCAGGGGGTAAGGCGATGGATGTTCTGATCTGGGCCGCGTCGTGCGGGCCGGTGGATTCGCGGTGGCACGTGGTGCGGCGGTCCGACGGCGGCGCGTTGCCCGCGCCGTGCGGGGCGTTCGTGTACGGGCCGGTGCACCTGCGGCGCGGCGCCTGCCCGGACGGCACGTTCGATCGGGACGCCTGCCGGGAATGCGTGGCGGTGAGCGATGCCTGACCGGCACTTCTGGCGCCCCGGCGGCGATGCGGTGCGGCACGCGTTCCGGGGGCGCCGCTGGTGCGGCCAGGTGAGCGAGACCTCGGTGTGCGGCACCGGCGTTCGGCTCACCGCCGATCCGTCCGAAGAGGACTGGGTGATCGCCCCTACCTGCACCGACTGCAACGCGGTGCTGCGCGCCGAACTCCCGGGGCCGGAGCCGGGCCTGTTCGGTTGAGGCCCTCGCAGAATGAACTCAGGTCGTAGTCCTGTCAGCGGCGGAGCCGCTGAGCAGCGACCAGCCAGAGCAAGCCGCTGAGGTTCCGCTGAGCGACCAGCTACGCAGGTCACTCCGATATGACTCCTGAACTCCCGGGCCGAGCGGACCCCTCCTCCCCGATTCGCTCGCAGCCCGGGTGGCCTCCCGCCCGTCGCGGCGCCGGAAACCCCGACCCGGCCCGCGCTCCGGGAGGCCGAGCGGGGGCGCACCTCGTCCTGGTGCGCCCCCGCTCACTCCAGCATCGTCACGAATTCGTCCACTGTGGTCGGTCGGGAGTCCCAGCCGAGTTCGCCCGCGAGGCGGAACAACTGCGGTAAGCGGTGCGGGGCGGTGTCGGTGAAGACCTCGGCGGGAGCGCCGTCGGCGACCAGCTCGCCGTCGGTGAGCAGCAGGACCCGGTCGAAGTTCTCCACGCAGAAGTCCATGTCGTGCGTGGTGGCGATGACCGTCCGGCCCCGCTCGGCGAGGTCCGCGAGCACCGCGCTGAGCACGTCGAGCGCGAACGCGTCCTGGCCGGTGGTGGGCTCGTCCAGCACCACCACCGGAGTGTCCATCGCCAGCACCGACGCGATGGCCACCAGCTTCCGCTGCGCGGGCGCCAAGTGGTACGGGTGCGCGTCCGCGAGCTCGGTCAGCCCGGTCGCCGCCAGCGCCGCCGCGACCTGCGCGTCCGCCTCGGCCGCCGAGCGCCCCAGGTTGCGCGGCCCGAAGCGGACCTCGGCCGCCACCGTGCGCGCGTGCAACTGGTCCGCGGGGTTCTGGAACACGAAGCCGACCTGCGCCGCGAGCGTCGAGATCGGGTACTCGCCGGTGTCCCGGTCACCGACCAGCACCCGGCCCGAGGTGGGGCGCGCGAGGCCGTTGAAGTGCTGCACCAGCGTCGTCTTGCCCGCCCCGTTGGGGCCGATGACCGCGACCCGCTCCCCCTGGCGCACGGTCGTGGAGATCCCGCGCAGCGCGGTCACGTGCTCGTCGTACTGGTGGGTCAGGGACTCGACCCGGATGTCTGCCCGCACGGCGGGGCCTCCTCGACACGTCGTTTTCCCCGGTGCCGCCGGGATTCCGGGTCAGCGGGGGTGGATCGGCTCGGGTGCGGCGAAACCCGCGGCGGCCTCGTCGAACAGGACCGGCAGCGGCCGGTCCGCGGGCCACCGGCCGCGTTCGGCGGCCTGCCGCGCCGCTCGGGTGTACCGGGTGGGCGAGACGCCGAAGCCGGGCAGCCGCTCGTCGGTGAACACCTCGTGCGGAGTGCCGTCGAGGGCGATCGCGCCGTCGGCGAGCACGACGATCCGGTCGGCCAGCTCGACGAGTCCCGCCACCTTGTGCTCGACCAGCACCACGGTGATCCCGCCCGCGCGCAGCGCCGCCAAGGCGCCGAACACGAGCGCGGTGCTGGCCGGGTCGAGCTGCGAGGTCGGCTCGTCGAGCACCACCACCTTCGGCCGCATGACCAGCACCGCACCGATCGCCACCA
Source organism: Saccharopolyspora sp. NPDC002578 (assembly GCF_053592695.1). Lineage (NCBI taxonomy): Bacteria > Bacillati > Actinomycetota > Actinomycetes > Pseudonocardiales > Pseudonocardiaceae > Saccharopolyspora > Saccharopolyspora sp. NPDC002578. Next base: position 39,416 of record NZ_JBSFWJ010000029.1, read on the forward strand.
GCTGCTGCTGGCCGCCGGAGAGGCTGAACGGCGACCGGTCCGCCAAGTGCGCGATGCCCAGTTCGGCGAGCACGGCGTCGATCCGCTCGACCATCTCCGCCCGCGGCACGCCGAGGTTCTCCAGGCCGAACGCGAGCTCCTCGCGGACGGTGAACTTGGCGCCGGACATCTGGTTGAACGGGTCCTGCACGACCAGGCCCACATCGGTGACCGCTTCGGCGAGCGCAGTGGTGGCCATCGAGCGGCCCGCCACCCGCACCGCTCCGGTGAGGGTCCCGCCGGTGACGTGCGGGACCATGCCCGCGATCGCCGCCGCGAAGGTGGACTTGCCCGCCCCACCCGCGCCCACGACCCCGCACACCTGGCCCTGCGGCACCGACAGCGCGATGCCGCGCAGCGCGGGCTCGGCGGTCTCCGGGTAGGTGAAGCCGACGTTCTCGAACTCGATCACCGGGCGACTCCGACGACGTTGGCGACGACGGCGGCCACCGCGACCGCCGCCATGAGCAGTCGCGCCACCCGCTGCGCCGGGGAATCGGCGAGGGCGAGCAGCGCGGTGCGGCGGTGCGGGGCGCCGAACGCGCGCGCCTCCATCGCCACCGCGCGGGCCTCCAGGTCGGCCAGCGAACCCAGCAGCAGCGGGCCGATCAGCGGCAGCAGCGTCCGAACCCGGCGGCGCAGGCCGGTGGTGTCGAGGCCGCGCGCCTGCTGGGCGCGCAGCACGTTGCGGGCGCGGGCGCGGAACGCGGGCACGATCTGCAGCGTCGCCGACACCACGTAGCTGGTCTTCGGCGACAGGCCGCGTTCGACCATCGCGCTCATCAGCGCCCCCGGATGCGTGGTGAGCAGCAGGAACAGGAACGCTCCGAGCATCGCCACCAGCCGCAGCGAGGTGAGCGCCGCGAAAGACAGCCCCTCGGCGGTGACCGCCACCGGCCCCCACGCGGCCAGCACCGTGGTGCCCTCGGGGAAGAACAGCCCTTGCAGCAGGAACACCGAGATCACCAGCGGCGCCGCGAACAGCGGCAGCAACCGGGCGTAGGTGCGGCCCACCCCGGCGACCACGACCGCGGGCACCAGCACGAGCAGCACCAGCAGCAGCGGCGCCCAGAACACCGGGATCGCGAACGCCGTGGTGGTCACGGCCAGCGCGAGCGCCAGCTTCGTCACCGGGTTGAGCCGGTGCACGGGCGAACCGCCGTCCTGGAAGAACATCACCGCGCTCATGCGCCCACCTCCGCGGCGGCGCGCCGGTCGCGGCCGAAGACGCCGTGCTCCCGCGCGAACGGGAACCGCTGGCGCAGCCGGGCGGGCAGCGCCGACAGGACCGCGTAGGCCAGCAGGCAGACCACGACCTTGTCCAGCGGGTCGGCGATGAGCCCGTTGATGGTGGCGGCCTCCAGCATGCTGTTGCCGTAGGCCTGCAACGTCCCGATGACCACCGACTGCCCCAGCTGACCGCTCGCGTTGCCGAAGACGAACGCGGTGGTCGGCGCGGACACCATGCCGGCGACCACGCCGATCAGCGCACCGGCCACGACCACCGCGGGCGCTCGCCGGAACAGGCCGAACCGGGCGAACAGGCCCACCAGCGCGCCGACGGAGGCGGCGGTGACCGCGTAGGGCAGCGAACCGGGGTTGATCGTCATGCCGACGGTGATGCTCGACAGCGCCCCGCACGCCGCGCCCGCCGCGGGTCCGGCGAGCGCGCCGACGAGCACCGTGCCGATGGAGTCCAGGTGCACCGGCAGGCCGCTGATCCGCACCACCTGGCCGATCACGATGTTGAGGGTGATGGCCACCGGGAACAGCGTCACCGTGGAGGTGGAGAGCCGGGCCATGGCGCCGCTGACGATCAGCAGCGACCCCGCCAGGTAGCCGACGAGGGCGAGCAGCGCCGCCGAGCCGCCGACCCCGTGCGGGGACGTCGGCCGGGTCGCGATCAGGGACGCGTAGGTGAGCACGACCACGGCGGTGCCGAGGGCGGTGCGCGCCCCCGGCGACAACCGGATCGGCGGCGCGAAGCGGAGTGCGGTCATGCGCTCGGGCGGCCTTCCTGCCAGAGCACCGGGCAGTACTCGGGATCGGAGTAGTCGGGCACGCCGTCGGCGGTGCGGCGCACCAGCTCGTCGTGCTTGTAGGTGGTCTGCCTGCTGTCAGTGGCGAGCCGGTGGTCGCGGTAGGCGTTCGAGCCGTCCTGCATGTGCATGGAGATGGCCCGGCGCGGCCGGTCGCTCACGTTGGGGCCGCTGCCGTGGTAGAGGCGGCAGTGGTGGAAGGTCATGTGCCCCTTGGGAATCGTCATCGGCACCTTGACCACGTCGGCGTCGTTGCGCCGGGACGCTTCGGCGAGCAGGTGCTCGCGCTGCTGGTCGCCTTCGACGGCGGCGTGGCCCTTGCGGCTGTCCCAGCCGCGGAACTCCGACCACCGGTGGCTGCCGTCGACCATGGTGATGGTGCCGAGCGACTCGTCGCAGTGGTGGAACGGGATGAACGCGGTGATCAGGTCTTCGGAGCTGCAGGACGCCCAGTAGTACTTGTCGAAGTGCCAGGGCACGATGTTCGACTTCTCGCCGGGCTGCGGCGGCTTGTAGAGCAGGGTCGCCTGGAACATCCGGATCAGGTCGACCTGCGCGAGCCGCGCCGCGGTCGCCGCGATCTCGGGTTTGCGCAGGATCGCGGCGATGGCGTCGCTCTCGTAGTGCACGTAGTCGTTGTTGCGCTGCACGTCCCCGTCGGCGGCGGTCCAGTAGGACAGCTTCGCCGGGTGGTGCGGCAGCGTCCGGTCGCGTTCCCCGGCGTAGTAGCGCTCGCTCGCGTCGACGAGGGTGTCGACCTCGTCGTCGGTGAGCAGCTTCGGGGACAGGTACCAGCCGTGTTCGGCGTAGAACCGGACGTCGTCGGCGGAGGGCAGCAGCGCCGGGTCCGGGTCGAGCGAGGTGGTGTCGGGCACGGTTCTCCTCTCAGGGGTCGCGCGGGGCGGGTGTCCCGCGCCTGCGCGCGCTCGGCGGCAGCGGGGGCGCCGCACCGGTGCGGCGGGCCGGGCGGGGCGATCTCGTCGCCGCCGAACCCGGATCGGCTCAGCGGGCGGCGGGCCGCCCGGCGCGGAATGGGTCGCCGGGAAGATTCCCCTGATCTGCGAAGATGATCACGAGCGAGGAAACTAGCACGGCCCAAATATGCGCCGCAAGCACGCTAGACACCCCATAATTGCCAAGGCAACAACATTTACACGGGATCACCCACATGGATCAGCAGTGCTGATATCGACGCCATCACGCGATCCCGCGAAAACCAGGACGAATTGACCGGCAAGACCAGAACGAGGTCTTTCCACACTGTTCCCGACTACACCTCCACCCCGCCCGGACGCATCATCATCGCCCGTTTTGCCCGGTAGACATGGTCTTTGACATGGAAAGCAAGTACACGAACGGCCGAACAACCCTAGTAATATCACCAAAGTTCTGGTGCTGGAATCGAGACCAGACGGGTTCATAACGACAGTTCGACCACATCAGATCGTGCACGTCAGCACCGACCCCTCCTCATCGCGGCGAAATGGTGAAATCACCATTCCGGCCGCTATGCCCACGCCCTCGACCGGTGGTATTCACCGCCGGTCCGACGAGTGCGGGCGCACTCGCGGAGGGCACAACCACAGCACCGAGCGGAGCACCGTGTCTGAATTCGATTCCTTCGCCGACGCCTACACCACCGGACTTCGCGAGATCCTGGAGGGCGGTTCCGCCGTGCCCTCGGTGCGCGACCCGCACTCCAAGGCATCGGACTTCGGCCAGAAGGACCGCCCCTACCAGGAACTGATCGCCCACTCCTTCCGCGTGCGCGACCCCCGCAGCTCGCTCGCGATCAGCCCGGCGCTGCCGGTGAACCTGCCCTACTGCTTCGGCCTGCTCGCCTGGTCGCTGGACGGGCGCAACGACGTCGACACCCCCGCGCACTACCGGCGGGGCGCGCACGAGTACTCCGACGACCAGCACACCCTCAGCGGCGCCTTCGGCCACCGCCTGATCACGTCCTCGGGGAACCAGATCGGGGCGGTCGTCGAGCGCATCCGGCAGGACCCCGCGCACCGGCGCACCTTCGCCCTGGTGCTCGAACCCGAGGACAACTTCCGCCAGTCCCGCGAATACCCGTGCGCGGTGGGCGTGCAGATGTTCCTGCGCGACGACCGGCTGAGCTGGATCACCGTGATGCGCGCGCAGCAGGCCCTCACGGTGCTGCCCTACGACGGCTTCCTGTTCATGCTGATGCACCAGTGGGCGGCGGCGCTGCTCGGCGTGGAACCCGGCCCCTACATCCACCAGTCCGGCACGTTCCACTTCTACGACAACGAGATCGAGCTGGCCCGTTCCGTCGCCGACGGCCCGATCACCGCCGGATCGCTGCCCGCGCTGCCCGATACCCCGGAGCAGGCCCAGGCCGCTGTTCGCGAGCTCGTCGACACCGAGCGCGGCGTCCGCGAGGCCGTGGCGGCGGGCGACACCGCGGCGCTGGACCGGTTCGCCGCCACCAAGGCCGAATCCGACTTCGCCGACGTGGCCCGCGCGTGCCTGACCACCTTCGCCTACCGCAAGCTCGGCGACTCCACCACGACGGTGGACTCCCCGGCCGCCGCGGCCGAGGTGCGCGACCTGATCACCGCGCTGTGACCGCCCCGGGCCGAAGCACCGAGGGGAGTCCGAAGTGGACGTAGTCGTGCGCGACCCGCTGCTGCCCGAACCGGTCCCGGCCGATCCCGCAGGCCGGCTCGGCGACCGGCTTCGCCTGCGCCGCAACGCATTCACCGCCGCCGAAGGCGACCAGGAGGCGGCGCTGCGCTTCCCGGTGCTGGCCGCGCTGGTCCCGGTGGCCACCAACCGGGGCGGCGAAGTCGCCTACCCCGGCGACCCGATGTGCCTGTACTCCGCCCTGATCAGCACCGTCGAACGGTCCGCGCACCGGCGCGCGACCGGGCTGCCCGAGCAGCCCGACGTCGACGACGTGTACCCGGACTGGGGCCACTACCCGGACGTGCACTACCGGCGCAGCCAGTCCGGGCCGCGCACCGGGCTGGCCGCCGAGAACCCGACCACCGACGGCAAGGTGTTCGACCCGCGCATCTGGGACGCGGCCGCGCGCAGCGCGTTCCTCGCCCAGCTGCGCGCGCTGCGGCCGAAGGTGCTGCTGCTCAGCGCGGTCTCCGCCGGCCACCGGTACGCGCTGGAGATGGCCGCGGACGCCAAGCGGGAAGTCCCCGAGTGCTTGGTGGTGCTCGGCGGCAGGCACGCCGACGAGACCATCCGGGAGGAACGCGGCTCCGGCCTCGTGCAGCTGTCCTGGAGCAGCACCGTCGAGGTGCAGCGCGACGGGCGCAGCGACCGGGTGGTGGACTTCGTCGTCGCAGGCGACGGAGCTCCGCTGCTCGACCTGCTGCTGCAAGCGGTCGGGCTCGTCTCCGAACCCGGCTTCGCCGGGACCGACGTCGACGCGGTGATGGACGCGCTGGCACCGCTGGCCGCCACCCGCGCAGACCTCGCCGGAGTCGGCAACATCGTCGGCTTCGGCACCCGCGACGTGCTGGTGCAACCGGTGCGCGGCCGGGCGCTGAGCCGGTCGGAACTGCCCTCGCCGTACGAGGCGTTCTCCATCCGAGCCCGGTTCGGGGTCTTCGAGCAAGCCGGTTCGTCCCCGCACGGCAGCCGGACCGCGCACATGATGACCTTGGACGCCTGCCCGTTCAAGTGCACCTTCTGCTCGGAGAGCAGCGCGATGAAGCGGCTGCCCACCCGGTTCGCCATCACCGAATCGCAGGAGGTCGCCCGCCGGGTGCGCACCCTCGCCGACTGGGGCGCGGAGGCGCTGTTCTTCGACGACCCCGTGTTCTGGGGTGGCAACTGGACGGCGATCAACGAGTTCTGCCGGGACCTGCTCGCGCTGGCGGAATCCCACCGCCCGCTGCGGGAACTGGAGTGGGGCGCGCAGCTGACCGTGGACGTCGTGCTCAACAAGGCCAAGCGCGACGAAGTGGCCGCCGGGCTCGACCTGATGCGCGAAGCCGGATGCACCTACATCTACATCGGCATCGAGTCGATGTCCGAGCAGGTCATGCGGCACGTGAAGAAGAACCTGCTGCGCCGCAACCCCGAACCGTGGGTGGGCAAGGTCCGCGCGGCGCTGGAGACGATCCGCGACCACGGCATCCGCGTCGGCAGCTCCGTGCTGTTCGGCCTCGACGGGGAGGACCGCGACACCATCGCCGAGACGATCGAGCAGATCGGCCTGCTCATCGACGACGACCTGCTGATCATGGCCAGTCCCAACATCCTCACCTACCACCCCGGCACCGGCGTGGCCCAGGAGCACGGGCAGGACAAGCTCGACTACCACTCCCGACGGGAGAACACCCCGCCGTACACCTTCTTCGAGGAGGCCTACCCGGAGGTGGTCTCGAAGCTGCTCACCGAGGACGACATCTGGTACATCCACGAAACCGCCGAACGCCGCTGGGGAAACGTCCGCAACAGCGCCATCGACGAGAGCGGCGTTTCCGTCGGGTGATCTGCGTAGCGGGTCCGGTAGCGGAACCTCAGCGGCCTTCTCGCTGCGGGATCGATTTCTGATGTATGCCATACACGGCGAAATCGCTGTCCTCGCGAGAAGGCCGCTGAGAACCCGCCGGTGGTCACCCTGCTCAAGCCGGTCACTGCTCAGCGGCTCCGCCGCTGACAAGACACAGACCAAGAACACGCTGCAAGAACGACTGATGTTCGAGAGGGATGCGCGATGCTGGAACAGACTCTGAATCCGCCGCTGGAAGTGGATCGCGGCAGCTACTGGGCGCCGTACTTCACCTACTTCCCCGCCATGTCCCGCTACCTGCCGACCGGCGTGTACGCCCAGCAGGTGCGGCCCAGGGCGTGCGTGCTCGGTGCCTCGGACGGGAAGTTCGCGCTGCCGCTGCTGCGCGCGGGCTGGGAGGTCGTCGGGGTGGAGACCGACGAGCTGTTCCTCGACGGCGGGGAGCTCGACCTGGTCGACGGCCGCCACGAGGTGGTGGGGCTGCGCAAGCGGCTCGCCGACGAGGGCCTGGAGGACCGCTGCACCATCGTCGAGCAGGACTACATGACGCTGCCCGCCGACGGCGAGTTCCAGTTCGTCATGGGCAGCGGGCTGTGGTCGATGCCACCGAACCGCCACCACACCCTGCAGGCGCTGTTCGACCACGCCATGGGCATGGTCGCGCCGGGCGGGATCTTCTTCGCGGACTGGCTGATCGGGCTCAACCCGGAGGAACGCGCCTGCGGCTACTACCCCGGCTTGGAGGAGATGGGGCGCATCGTCGCCCGCGACGGCTGGGAGGTCTTCGAGAACACCGACCTCGGCATCTACGGCGAGAGCCACCTCGGGTTCGAGCAGTGGCACTACCACCGCTACGCCGCGATCGTCGCGCACCGCTTCCACGCGGCGGCCGGATGACACCGGCACCACCGCGCCGGGTGTGGGTGCTCGGCGGTTCGGCCAGCGGCAAGACGACGTTCGCCACCGAGTTCGCGGCCGTCGCCGGCGCCCGGCACGTGGAGCTGGACCGGCTGCACTGGCAGCGGGACTGGACGCCGCGGCCCGCGGCGGAACTGCGCGCGGAACTCGGCGCGGCGCTGCGCGAACCGACCTGGGTGGTCGACGGGCAGTACGCCGTGGCGGTGGACGACTTCGCCGCCACGGCGGACTGCGTGGTGTGGCTCGACCCGCCGCTGCGCGTGTCCTGGCCGCGGCTGCTGCGCCGCACGATCCGCCGATACGTGCGGCGGGAGGAGCTGTGGGCGTCGGGCAACCGGGAGACGTTGCGCAGCGTCGTCGGCCCGCGCTCGATCCTGTGGTTCGCGCTGCGGCTGCGGCGGCGGATCGAGGAGGCCAACCAGCGGCTGTTCGACGAGCTCGACGGCACCGGCCCGGTGCTGGTGCGCAGCCGCACCTCCGACCCCGCCGCGCTGGCCAGGCGGATCGGCCGCGGCGATGTCGGCTGAGCGGATCGTCGAGGCGGTCGCCACCGACCTCGACGGCACCCTGCTGCGCTCGGACGGCACCCTGTCCGAGCGCTCCGCGCGCGCCCTGCGCGCCGTCGCGGCGGAACTGCACCTGGTGTACGCCACGGCTCGTCCGCTGTGGAGCGCGCGGGAGGTGCTGCGGGACGCGGCACCGGGCGACCTGATCTGCTCCAACGGCGCCGTGGTCGCCGACACCGGATCCGGGCGGATCGTGCGCACCGTCGCGATGCCCGCCGAGCTCACCGCCGCCGCCGTCGCCGAGCTGACCCGCCGGTGCCCCGAAGCGGTGTGGGCGCTGGACCGGGTCGAGGACCGGGTGCTCTCCCCCGGCTGGCCGGACGTCCTGGCCAGCGCGTCGGCGCGGGTGCACCGGGCGGAGGCCGTGCCCGCCGGGTTCGGCGTGCTGTGCCTCATGGTCGTCGGCTGCCCGCCCGAGATCGGCCGCGAGGTCGCCGTCGAACTCGGCCTCGGCTGCACCTCCTCGACCTCGGGCCTGCTGGAGTTCTCCGCTCCCGGCGCGGACAAGCGCACCGCGCTGCGGTGGGTGCTGGCCCGGCGCGCAACGACACCGGACGCCGCGATCTGCTTCGGCGACGCCCCCAACGACCTGGGCATGTTCGAGGTCGCGGGCACCGCCGTCGCCGTCGCCGGGGCCTCGCCCGAAGTGCGGCGCCGCGCCGACGCGGTGGTCGGGGGCAACGACGAGGACGGCGTCGCGGCCCATCTGGAAGAGTTGATGATCACACACCGCCGCACCCCAGAAGGACGACCGATGAAGCTCACCGCCTACGACCGCGCCGCCGAAGTTCCGGGGCAGGTGTGGGATTCCCTCCGCGAGCGGGCCACCACCTATTCGGCGTCGGGCTGGCTGGGCGTGCGCGAGGAGGAGCTGCCGGAGACCGCGGCGGCCCGCCACCTGATCGCCGCCGACGACGAGGGCGCGGCAGCCGGGCTGGAGACCTACGCCTTCACCGAACCCCCGCACCGCCTCTACGCCCCGACCTTCCTACTCGACGGCATCGTCGACGACGAGCGCGCGCAGGCCTACGAGCGGCGGCCGTACGTGATCGGCGCGGGCTGGTCGGAGTTCCGCGGCCAGCTGCCGGTGCGCCCCGGGCTCCCGGCCGCCGACCGCGCCGCCGCAGTGGACGCCCTCACCGCCGACACCCTCACGTGGGCCGTCGACCGGGACGCCGACCTGCTCGGCTACCTGTTCCTGCCGCTGGACCAGGCGCTGGAGGTGGCCCGCGCGCACGCCGACGCCGAGCCGGTCGTGGTGCTGCAGGACGTGGAGAACGTGCTGCGCACCGACTGGTCCTTCGACGACTACCTGGCTTACCTGCCGCGCAACCGCCGCACCCGGGTCCGGCGCGAGCTGCGCGAGTTCGCCGAGAGCGGGCGCACCATCCGCGAGGTGGAGCTGGCCGAGGTCGTCGACGTGATCGCCCCGCTGAACAACGCGCTCATGCAGAAGTACGGCCACACCTGGTACAGCCTGGAGCGCGCGCTCGACGTCTACCACCGGCAGGCCCGGCACCTCTCCGCCGACAGCTCGGTGCTGCTGGTCGAGGACGAGGGCAGGCCCGCCGCGTTCGCCCTGCGCTACCGCCGCGACGACGGGATCTACTCGCGGGTGGTCGGCTTCGACTACGACCTGCCGAACCGGGCGGACTACTTCAAGGTCCTGATGTACGAGGCGGTGCGCACCGGTGCCGAGCGCGGCATCGCGGAGATCGGCCTGGGGCTGGGCACCTACGAGGCCAAGCTCGGCCGCGGCGCGCAGCCGGTGCCGCTCTACAGCGTGTTCGCCGGTGTCCGCGAACCGCTGCCCGCCGCGCCGGACGCGGTGGCCGCGCACAACCGCCGCAAGGTCGACGAGTTCGCCGAGCAGTTCGGGCGCTTCGTCGTGGGCGGCGCGGACTTCGAGGCGTGGCTCCCGGAGAACCACCGGGCCTGACGCCCGCTCGGCCGGCGGTGCGCGCCCGTCCGAACGGGCGCGCACCCGGCCTCGCGTGACTGTCCACTCAGGACGAATGCGGTCTCGCCGCCGCGGCCCGGTGCTGCCCGAAAGCAGTGGCTCGGGATGGCCGCGAAGCCGATCACCCGCCCGCCTCGAATCCTCGACTCGGCACGTGACCGGGATGAGCCGCCCGACGCGCACCACCAGCAGCGTCGCGGTGACGTAGTTGGTCGACGCCGTCGACCGCGCTCGGCATCTCCAGCACGCGGCCTGGAGGGCTCCAGCGCCTGGGCGACGATGCCGGTGTTCGCCGCCGGGATCATCGTCGTCCAGGTGGTGTCGAGCAGGCTCTGGCTCGCCCGCTTCCGCTACGGCCCGCTGGAACGGGCTTGGCGCTGCATCACCTGGTGGGACCTGCAACCGATCCGCCTGCGAGCGTCCGCGAACTGACGGAGCTCCCCGCCGGTCTCACCGGTCGGGGTTCGCCGCCGCGAGCCTGGCCCGGATGGCGTCGACCAGCAGCCGCAGCACGTCGTCGAACGGCGGGATCCAGATGCCGAGCGTCTCCGGGGTTCCCACGGCGGCGGCGAGCTCGTCGGCGGGCGCGTTCGACAGGCCACCGACCACGGCGGCCGTCGTGGCCGCCCCGAGGACCTGCTGGGAGATCGCGCTCGCTGCGATCGCCCGGTCCTGCTCGGTGCCCCCGGCCTCGCGCAGCGCGGTGATGATCCGCTGCGCCAGCGCCAGCGCGTTCGGCCCGATCAGCGGTCGCGCTCCCGCGAACTCGGCGGCCCAGGTGTGGGCGACGAACGAGTCGTAGTACTGCTTCGCGACGCGGAAGACGACGTCGTCCCACGGCACGTCGTCGCCGGGCAGCGCGCTCGCCGCTTCGGCCAGCACGTGGTCGACCGCCAGGTCGATGAGATCTTCGCGGCGCTGCACGTACCAGTACAGGCTCGTCGCGTGCACGCCCAGTTCCGCCGCGACCTTGCGCATGGTCAGCGCGCTCGCGCCGTCGCGGTCGAGCAGCGCGACGCTCGCGGCGACGATTCGGTCCCGGCTCAGCGATGACTCCGAGCGGCGGGGACGTTGCGGGCGGTAGAAGACGCTGTCCGGCTGCTGCTCGGACGGTGTTTCGGACATGGGTCGAGCATAATCGAGACCTACACTGTTGGAGTTCTCTCCTACAGTGTATGTTGATCGTCATGATCACCGATGAGCACGCGCCCCAGCGCCCCGCCGGCACCGTCGACCCGGCCCGCGCCACGACCCTCCCGGCCCGCGGCCTCGCCGCCTACTTCCTGATCGCCTTCGGCTTCTCCTGGATCCTGTGGTGGGCGAGCACCGCGGTCCCCGGCGTGGACCCGATGGCGTTCGTCATCGTCGGCAGCTTCGGCCCGGCGGTCGCCGCGGTCGTGGTCACCGCCGCCCTGCACGGCAGAGCAGGCGTGGGCGCCCTGTTCCGGCGGTTCTCCCCGCGCGGTCGAGGCTGGTTCCTGCCCTACCTGATCGCACTGCTGCCCGGCGCGTTCGTCCTCGCCTCCGGCCTGATCCCGGTGCTGCTGCGCGGAGCCCGCATCGACGAGGTCGCACTGGCACCCGCCCTGGCGAGCCTGCCCATGACCTTCCTGTTCATCGCACTCGCCGGCGGCGGCAACGAAGAGCTCGGCTGGCGCGGCTTCGCCCTCCCGCGGTTGCAGTCCGCGCTGCCGCCGTTCGCCTCGAACGTGGTGCTCGGCATCATCTGGGCCGTGTGGCACGCCCCGCTGTGGGAGATCCAGGGCACCTCGCAGGCGGGCATGTCCATCCCGATCTACGTGCTGCTCGTGGTCGGACTCTGCGTCGCCTTCGGCACCGTCCACAACGTCGCGCGGGGCGGACTGCTCGCGATGGTGCTCGCCCACGCCGCCGTCAACACCGCCTCCGGGCTCAAGGCCGCCGCGCTCGGTTCGACGGGCGAGGCCGACGCGGTGATCGCGATGACCGTGCTCTGCCTGCTCATGCTCGCGTTCACCAAGGGACGCCTGGGCCTGCCCCGCCGCGAGAAGATCGAGCAAGCCGAGTCCTGACCGGCCGCCCGCGCGCAGCGGCGACCGGACGAGCAGGCCCACCCGGCGGGAACTCCGAGTGGGCCTGCGGTGCGACCGGGTTCAGCGAGGCTCCGCCCAGGGGCTCGCGAGCGGCAGCGGAGCGGAATCCGCTCAGCCCTGCCCCTGCACGACGTCGGCGACGAGCCGGCCCGTCTCCTCGGGCAGCTCCACGTGGAAGTAGTGCGCGCCCAGACCGACGGGCACGAGGTGCATCCGATCCCCGAGCCGCTCGACGGCCTCCGGTGCGATCTTCTCCCCGACTCCGAACACCGTGATCGGATGCCGCACCTCGCTCAGCGCCGCTTCCATGTCCCACGCGATCAGGCCTTCGAACGCCTTGGTCCCGGCCGGTTGCCGCACCGACGACATCTTGGCGAAGTACGACTCCTTCAGGCCGGGATCGGTGTCCACCGGCGAACTCGCCTCGACCATGCTGCGCACGAACCCGGCGAAGTCCTCGCGGAGGGGCCGCAGCAGCCCTCCGGCCTGCTCCTCGTCCAGCGCGCCGAACACGAACAGGTAGTGCAGCGCGTCGAGGGCGACGATGCGGGTGACCACCTCCGGACGCAGCCGAGCGACCTCCACGACGACGGCGCCGCCCAACGAGTGCCCGACGACGACGCACTCGTGCACCGACTCCGCGTCGAGCACCGCCACCACGTCGCGGGCGAACTCCTCGACCGTCCAGACCTCCCGCCCGGAACGCGACTCGCCGTGCTCGGCGAGATCGACCACGATCACGCGGTTCTCCTCGGGCAGGAACCCCGTCAACTCGTCGAACTCCGTCCGATTCCCCGCCCAACCGTGCACGAGGACCACGGCCGAACCCCCCACCGGCCCGCTGACCGTGTAGCGAATGGTCGTCTCCCCCGACCGCCGAACCTCGCGGTTCTCCGAATCCCTGCGCACTTGCGCCATGAGCACTCCTGAAATCGGTCCCTCGTGCCGGTGATCCACCCCGACGCTAGGCAGGCCATCACCACCGGTCAACGAAGCCCGAAGAGCGGGACGATCAGCGGCACCACCGGAATCCGCCGACCGCGCTTCGGGAATCGCCACGACCACCGCGCGTCGCCCACGGCAGCGGTCCGGAGCGCGCGGGCGACGCCTCGGCCCCGACGGCCCCGGGACGACGATGTCGTCGCTCCGCCGGTGCCGGTAGGGTGGGCCACCGGTTGAGCAGTCAGCCTGATCATGCACGCGAGTAGTCGCCGCTGATCACAGGCCTGGCTGCCCTCTTCGGGTCGCGTTCCCGCTGCGGACGTGTCCTCCCAGGCCGTGGTGCGGCTGCGCCTCGACGAGCGCCGAGGAGGATCCCGTGACCGGTTCGCCTGCATCGTTCGGGCCCACGCCCGTCCGCGCCGGGAGAGCATCGACCGACTTCACCAGCACGCCCGAACCAGCGACGGCCCGTCCACCGCGAAGGCCGGGTCTGCGGCAGCGCGTTTCACGACCGGACCCGGACACGATCGTGCTCGCGGTCGACGGGGACATCGACGCCGGGACCGTGCGGAGCTTCGAGGAAGTCCTGCTGCCGCGGCTGTCGGCGACCGCTCGACTGCTCGTGGTGGACCTGAGCGAAGTCGGATTCCTCGGGCTGGCGGGCCTGGAGGTCCTGCGGCACGCGCGGTTGCGCGCGCTCAGCACCGGGTCGCGACTGCGGCTGGTGGTCCGCGGCCACGCAGTGCCCCACGCGCTCGACCGGACGGGCGTGGGCGCGGAGCTGAGCTGCCATCCCACCCTGGACGCGGCGTGCGCCTCAGCGCGCTGAAACCGGCCGCTACGGTGCTGGTCCGGAGGAGGAGAGGACCGCATGCAGCAGAACGAAGCTGAGGGCACCACCGCCTGGCAGGCCCAGCTCGACGAGATCACCGGCTCCCTGGAATCGCTGGCCGATGCCATGGATCGCGAGGACAGCCTCGACATGCTCCTCCACGGGGTCTGCGATCAGGTGCTGCGGGCGATTCCGGACGTGGACATGGCCGGGGTCACGCTGGAGACCGAGGACGGCCCCAAGACCGGCGCCTGCACCGACGAGACGACCTTCGAAGTCGATCTGGAGCAGTACCGAGCGGGCGCCGGGCCGTGCCTGCACGCCGCGGAGTCGGGTGAGATCGTGCGGGTCGACGCGGAGGGAGCCCGGCAGCGCTGGCCCGAATTCGCGGCGGCCGCGCGCCGCCTCGGAGTGGGCAGCTACCTGTCCGCGCCCCTGTTCATCGATTCCGAGTACCGCGGCGCGCTGAACCTCTACTCGTCGCGCGACCACGGGTACCGCGAACTCGACGAAACGGTCCTGGAGCTCTACACCACCGCGGTGGAGGGGCACCTGCGGACGTGGCAACGCTATCTGGCGACCCGCAGGCTGACCGAGCAGTTGCGCACCGCCCTGGACTCGAGACCCGTCATCGACCAGGCGAAAGGAATCCTCATGGTCTTGCACGGCTACGACGCCGACCAGGCTTTCTCCTGGCTCGTCAAGCAATCGCAGAACACCAACACGAAGCTGCGGGACGCCGCCGAGCGCATCGTCTCCGAAACCGTCACCGCGCGCTCCAACGGGACGAGCGGCTAGCCGCTCACGTCCCGGCCGGGGGGGAGCTCCCCCGCGCACGCGGGGAGGGGTGCATCCGCTGCTGTGCCGAACGGATGCACCCCTGCGCGCTGCCCGGCAGGGCACGGCTTCCGGCTGAACCACACCCCACCTCGGTCGGCCCCGCCCCGGGAACAACGCCGACTTGCCATGCGAGTTTCCCGATCACCCCGCTCCTACACGTGGTTCGGCGAGATCGGACCGATTCGGCGCACGACGAGTCGATGTTTGAACACGAGCCCGTCCGGGCACATCGATGTCGGACCGCCGGTTGAACGCCACGGCCGGCTGCCGGAACACCTGATCTGAGCGCGAATCCCGCGCCACACCGCTGCGCCCGGCCACCACGGGCGATTGCGGCTCACGCAGCGAGCTGCACCGGCTCGACCCGGCGCGCGGCCGTGGGCCTCCGAAACGGGATTCGCCGCGGGTTCTCGACCTCATCGGCTCAGCGGACGGACCTCCCCCATCGGACGCGCCGGCACCCGAACCACGACTCACCGCCAGGAAAGGAAACCCATGCAGTACAAGGAATTCCTCGCACATCTGCGCCAGCACGGCGGCCCGCAGGACGACGACCAGGCGGATGCCGCGGTCAAGGTCGTGCTCGCCACCCTCGGGCAACGCTTGGCGGGCAACGAACCGCACGACCTGGCCGCTCAGCTGCCCACCGAACTCAAGCAGCCGCTGCTGCAGCACAACGGCGAAGCGGAGGTGATCGACGACGTCGACGACTTCCTCCGGCGGGTGGCAGACCGCGAAGGTCCCGGAACCACCCCGGAACGAGCGCGGGAGCACGCCCGAGCCGTGTTCGCCACGCTCGCCGGCTTCGTGAGCGCGGGCGAGATCGACGACCTCCGCGCGCAACTGCCCGCCGGATACGCGGCGCTGCTGCCCTGACCGGCGCCGGTCGAGCGCCCGCGACCGGCCTTTCCGCCGCACGACCGAGCCCCCGTCGGTGACCGATCACCGGCGGGGGCTCCTGCGCGTGCAGCGGCACGTTTCCCTCGCCACGCTACGACTCCGCGCAGGCAGCGGAGGTTCAGCGGCACCGGTCGGTCGGCTGGCGGCCCGGCCGATCGGCCGGGGAGCGTCCCCCGTGGGAGCTACGGGCAGGTGTCCACCTCGTGGTGATGATCTCGGCGCCCTGCGCGCTTAGCGTTCAGCACAGCCGCAGCGCAGCTCGCGAAGTCGTGAAGGAACGCCGGATTTCGCCGCGCTGCACGGTGATCCGGCTTTTCCGATCTTTCTCCCGTGGAGGACAGCATGATCCGCACTGGCAAGGCGTCCGCTCTGATCGCACTGTGCTGCGCCGTGGCCGGTGCCGGGCTGGCCGGGTGCGGCGACGGCGCGCGAGCCGGGTCGATCCCCGGCGCCGAGGCGTTGCTCGACGACGAGGACCTGTTCACCGGGGCGAAGAAGTTCGACGTGGACGGCCGGTCGGTGAACGTGTCCTGCTCCGGTGTCGCGGTGCCCGGCAGGCCGGTCGTCGTCCTCCTGCACGGCGGCGGTGACGGGCTGGACGCGATGGCCGACCTGCAGCGGACCTTGGGTGAGAAGGGCCGGACCTGCTCCTACGACCGGCTCGGCGCGGGCGCCAGCGACCGCCCCGACGGGCCGCAGACCTTCGAGGACAGCGGGAAGGTGCTGACCGGGGTGATCGACCGGGTCGGCGTGGGCGAGCCGGTGGTGCTGGCCGGGCATTCGCTGGGCGGGCTGATCTCCGCCCGGTACGCCCCGGAGCATCCGGACGAGGTCGCGGGCGTGGTCCTGCTGGACGCCACCTCCCCGACGCAGACCGCCGACCTGGAGCGGGAGATCCCCGCGGACGCCACCGGCCCGGCCGCGGAGCTGCGCGACCAGAGCCTGGCGATCTTCCGCGGCGAGAACCCGGAGCGGCTGGTGATGCCCGACGGGGAGGTGGCCTCCGCCGGGGACATCCCGGTCGAGGTGATCCAGCACGGGAAGCAGTACCTCGCGGCCGTCCCCGAGTACGGCCCCGGACTGGAGAGCGCCTGGGCCGCGGGCCAGCAGCAGTGGCGCGCGCTGTCGACCCGCAGCGAGGCGAGCACCGCCGTGAACAGCGAGCACTACATCTACCGCGACGAACCCGCGGTCGTGGTCCGAGCGATCGACCGCGTCGTCGCGCAGGCGGCCGAGGACGAGCTGTTCGGCTGACCGCCCGGGGAGATCAGGTCGCCAAGCCGTGCCGGTAGGCGTAGACGACCGCTTGGACCCGGTCGCGGAGGTCGAGCTTGGTGAGGATCCGCGAGACGAAGGTCTTGACGGTCTCCTGGCTGATCACGAGGCGCGCGGCGATCTCGCCGTTGGACAGCCCGTCCGCGACCAGGCGCAGGACCTCCAGCTCTCGTGGGGTGAGCGGGAGGTCCTGCGGGCCGCCGTCGACCGGCCGGATCCGGGCCGCGTACTCGCCGACGAGCCGGCGCGTCACCTCGGGGGCCAGCAGCGCCGTGCCGGTGGACACGGTCCGGATCCCGTGCAGCAGCTGGTCCACCGGTGCGTCCTTGAGCAGGAATCCGCTGGCTCCCGCGCGCAGCGCCTCGTAGACGTACTCGTCCAGGTTGAACGTGGTCACCACGAGCACCTTGACCGGCCGCGCGACCCCGGAACCGGCCAGCAGGCGGGTGGCCGCGATGCCGTCCAGCACCGGCATCCGCACGTCCATCACCACGACGTCCGGCCGCAGCCGACCGGCGAGCTCGACCGCGGCCTTCCCGTCCCCGCACTCGCCCGCGACCTCGATGTCCGGCTGCGCGTCCATGATCGTCACCAGTCCGGTGCGGACCAGCACCTGGTCGTCGCAGACCAAGACGCGGATCGGCGCGCTCAAGACGGGATCCCCCCGGGTATGCGGGCCCGCACGACGAAGTCGCCGCCCGCGCCCGCACCCGCGCTGAAGTCGCCGCCGAGGACGTCGACGCGTTCGCGGAGACCGGCCAGACCCCGCCCGCTCCCGCCGGGGTTCTCCGTCCGAGGCCCGGAACCGTCGGTGCTGACCTGCACCGCGATCTCCCCGGCGCCGTGGCGCACCTGGACCGAGGTGCGGCTGCCGCGGGCGTGCTTGAGGGCGTTCGTCAGCGATTCCTGCACGACCCGGTAGGCCACGAGGTCCGCGCTGCCGGTCGACTCCGCAGGCTCGCCCTGTTCGGTGAACTCGACCGGCTGCCCGGCCCGGCGGGTCTGCTCCACCAGCGACTGGAGCCTGCCGACGTGCGGTGCCCTGGTCTCGGCGTCGTGATCGGGGTCGAGCACTTCGAGCAGGTGCCGCAGATCGGTGATGGCGCCCCTGCCGGTATCGGTGACGGTGGTGAGGGTCTGGTCGAGGCGCTCCGGCTCGGCCGTCAGGTACCGGGCCGCCTCGGCCTGCACGACCATCGCCGTCACGTGGTGGGTCACGACGTCGTGCAGTTCTCGGGCGATGCGGGCGCGTTCGGAGGTGCGGGTCTCCGCGGCCACGCGGCGGCGGCGTTCGGCCTCCAACGCGCGAGTGGAGCGCAGCCACGCCCCGATGCTCCACGCGATGGACGCCAGCACGTAGAACAGCACGTACCCGCCGAACGGCTCCGGCGCCCCGAGCTGGACGAGCACGACCACCAGCGCCACGTACGTCGCGGACAGCACGACGCAGGCGGTGCGCCGGTGGTGTTCCAGGCGGGCGCCCGCGCTGATCAGCGCGAACGTCAGCGCGGTCCCCGCGACCATGTGGTAGCTGCCCACTTCGGCGAGGAGGAAACCGAGCACCACCAGGACGAGCGACGCGCCCGGCCACCGCCTGCGCCAGGCCAGCGGAAAGCATTCGAGGGCGAGCGCCACCGCGGCGAACGCGTCGAACGGCCGCCCCGGCAGATCCCCGACCTGCGTCTCCTGCCCGCGGAACACCGGCAGGAACGACGCGACGATCAGCAGCAGCGCGAGCGGGAAGTCCCGGGCCACCACGGGCTGCCGGAGCCACCACGCCCGGACGCGCCGCACCTTGATCATGGCGAAAGATTAGCGGTAGCGGCGGTGGCCCCGGCACGTCCGCGGCGCTGGGCCGAGCCGCCGCGCCGCCGGACCGGACCCGCCCTTCACCGCGCCTGATCCGGTTCGCGGCCCTCAGCCACGAATCGCGACCCGGCGCCAGAGCGGCATCGTCACGACGATCAACGCGCTCGCGATGGTCGCTGGCATCGGTACTTCCCAGGCGCCCAGCAGCACCCTCGCCACCAGGTATCCGATCAGCAACCCGAACGTCACGAGCCGCCCCAGCACCAAGTTGAGCATTCCCACCCCGACCGACCGCGTGGTGATCGAGCGCCCGCCTCCCCGCGCGGCGGCGAAGCCCTTCCAGCGCGGCAGCACTACGAGGATCACCACGCTCGCGATCAGGACGTAGGTCAGCTGCGTGCTCAGATCCGGGCGGAGATCCGTACCGGCACCGACCCCCAGGACCACCACCGCGAACACCCGCAGCAACCAGTTCGGTTTCGGCCTCCCGCTCGCCGCCGACGGGCGGCGTTCAGCGATCTCGTCGTGCACCGACTGCGTCCGCATCTCGAAACTCCACGTGATCGGCAGCGGCGAGCTCGGTGCTCGCCACGGGCTCTTGTACCGGCCCGAGCAAAACTATCCTCTAACTTTCCATTTGGCAAGTGCTTTCTTGATTGTCGGCATCGACACGGCCTGCATGGACACGACTTCAGCAGGTCACGGCGAGAGAGCCCTGACCGCCGCCGACCCGCTCCTTGCGCCCGTTTCTCGTCAGCGGAGCCACCGGCCGCCCGGGTCTTCGCACCGGACGACCGGCACCTCCGGCGACTCGGCCGAGCTCACCGCTCCCGACCTGACCGGCTCGGCCGACCCGACGACATCGTGTCCCCGGCCCTCCTCCGAGGTGATGCCCGTCAGCGGCGCAGCAGCGCGACCAGCGCGGCGGTGTCGTGCCTTCGGAACCAGGCGACGACGCACACCAGGACGAGCGTGACCGCCGGGATGGCGGCCAACCCCGGGTCCT
Organism: Saccharopolyspora sp. NPDC002578; assembly: GCF_053592695.1. NCBI lineage: Bacteria > Bacillati > Actinomycetota > Actinomycetes > Pseudonocardiales > Pseudonocardiaceae > Saccharopolyspora > Saccharopolyspora sp. NPDC002578. The sequence continues at coordinate 59,118 of NZ_JBSFWJ010000029.1, forward strand.
CGACGGCCATCAGGACCGTCGCACCGATCATGAGGGGAACCTGGCATACCGAGGCGAGCCCGCACAGGCGCGGCACGAGCAGCGCGATCGCCCCGGCGAACTCGAGCCAGCCGACGACCACCATGCCCGGGATGCCGAGCCCGATCAGGTCGAACGGACCGACGGCGATCGGATCTCCCAGCATCTTCGGCAGCGCGATCAGCGCGAACGCGATGGCCAGCAGCACCTGCAGCACCCACAGGGCGGCGGTGGCGGCGGCCGGGCGACTCCGGGTGGCGGGCGATGTCGTGGTCATGGCGGTTCCGTTCATTCCGTGGCGACCGCGAACCGGTCGCCGTGCTCGATGGGTGCGAGTGGCTCGGCGCGCCGAGCTCGTGGGACAGGTGGACATCAGGCGGGAGGGCGCTGCTCCGCCAGGCGGCTGCGGAGCCGCTGCTGGAGCGCCCCGAGCTGCTCGGCGTCCGCGCGGACGCCGGCGTGCGGGAGGAGCTCGTCGGCGCCGTACCGGGGGATCACGTGGAAGTGCAGGTGGAAGACGGTCTGCCCGGCCGCCGCCTCGTTGAACTGGACGACCTGCACGCCCGCGGGGCGGAGCTCGTCGGTGAGGGCACGAGCGAGGCGCTGCACCACGTGCACGACCGCGGTGAGTTGCCCGGGGGTCGCGTCCAGCAGGGTCCGCGGCCGACCGCTCTTCGGGATGACCAGCACATGCCCCGGCGACTGGGGGAAGACGTCGAGGAAGGCGAGGACCTCCTCGTCTTCGTGGACGACGTGCGCGGGCTCCGCACCGCGGATGATCTTCGCGAAGGGGTTCTCGGGGTCGTAGTTCTCGGTCATCGGCGGCACGGCCTTCTCATCTCGCAGGGGCGGGGTGCGGGCGGGAGCGGCATCCCGCCTCCCTCCGCTGCTCGTCGCCGCGATTAGAGGCCGTGCCGTCGCGGCATGCTCAACCCGGAACAGCCCGTGCATGACGGGCATCACTCGCGCCGCGGCGCGACAGGCCCGTGGGCGGCGCTCAGGCTCGCCGGTGGCACGCCCGAGAACGGCAGGCGGGTGGCGCGCCGTCGCACCGCGGTCGCGCCACGGCCGACGCTCTCGGGGATCGACGGATCAGGAAGGGACTGCGGCAGGCGCGGTCGCGCGAAGCGGTCGAGGTGCGGGTGAAGCCGCCGCGCAGATGTTCTCCCGCGAGGGCCGCGCCGCGATCACCGAACCGGACCGCCGAACGGAGGCCTCCTGCCGATCGGCGCGCTGCACCAGCACTTCCTCGACAAGGAGGCGCCGTTGCGGGCGGTCGCGCCGACGCCGCCCACAACTCGAACGCGATGTTCGCGAAAACCTCGACGCCGTCCTGCACCGCGACGGCCCGCGCGGGCCACCGGCGCCGCGGATCACCAGCACGCGGGCGGCGGCGTCGGGGCGGACGGCATGGGCGACGTGCGGGCTCGACGGTCGCGGCGCTACCGGTCGCCGCCATCCGGCGCGTCGGGCGCAGCGGTCGAGCCGGAAGTGCTCAGGCTGTCCCACACCCGCATGACGTGGCCCACCGCCGCGTCGATGGTGCGCCGAGGAACGCCGTCGCGGGCTTCGGTGGAGATGCCCCACATGAAGCCGGCGAAAGCCGAGGCCAGCTCGGAAGGGTCGCACTGGGCGGGAAGGTCTCCGGCGGCGACGGCTCGTCGGATGCACGCGGTGAGGTCGCGGCGGACCAGTGCTCTGCGGTCGGCCAGTAGTGCGCGGGCCTGGTCGTGATCCGCCGCCCCCGCCGTGGCGGACAGCACCACCAGGCACCCGCTGGGGTGGCTCGGATCGGTCTGCATGGCAACGGACTGGCGCAGGATGCGCTCAACCGCCGTTCTAGGCGGAAGTTCCTCGTCCGCGACATCGTCGGTGACCTGGCCGAAGGAACTGTTGTAGCGCCGCACGACGGCGTCGAAAAGCCCCTGCTTGGAGGAGAAAGCCGCGTAGAAGCTCGCCGAGGAGATGCCCATCGCCGCGCGCAGCTGGGCCAGCGACGTCGCTTCGTAGCCGTGCTCCCAGAACAGCAACATCGCCCCGTCCAGGGCGCTGTCGAGGTCGAACTCCCGCGGCCGTCCCGTACGCGCCATCAGCCCTCTCCTCCCACCACTTCCAGACTAGACGATCCACAAGAAGCTTGACAGCCGTTCGCGGCTCGCCTCTACTTGTGGAGTGATTAATCCAGAATTGGTTCCGGCAGCCGCCAAGGCGGATCGGGAGCCGAACCACCCGAGGGACGAGAACAGGAACAAGTTGCCGTGGCCAGCCCTTTTGGCCATGGCCCTGACCGGATTCGTCATCATCATGACCGAGACGCTGCCCGCGGGTTTGCTCCCCGAGGTCTCCTCAGGACTGGCCGTGAGCGAGGGGGCGGCCGGTCAGTTGGTCAGCGCGTACGCGCTGGGCACGGTCCTCGCCGCGATCCCGGCGATAGCAGCGACGCGGAGCTTGAGCCGCAAGCCCCTCCTGGTGCTGGGCATCGCCGGGTTCGTCGTCGCGAACGCGGTCACCGCGCTGTCCGGCGCGTACTCGCTGACGCTCGTCGCACGGTTCGTCGCCGGCGCGTTCTCCGGACTGCTGTGGGGGATGATCCCCGGGTACACCCGCCGCATCGTCGCGGCGGAGCGAGCCGGGACCGGCCTCGCGGTGGCGATGGTCGGCACGCCGGTGGCCCTGTCGATCGGCACGCCGCTGGGGACCTTCGCCGGTGCGCTGATCGGCTGGCGGTGGACGTTCGCCGCGATGTCGGTGCTCGCGGTCGCGCTCGTGGTCTGGGTGCTCATCGGTGTGCCGAACGCTCCCGGGCAGCCGTCCGAAAATCGCACATCACTGCTGCGAGTGCTGCTCATCCCCGGCGTCGCACCGGTCCTCGCCGTGGTGCTCGGGTGGATGCTGGCGCACAACATCCTCTACACCTACATCGCCCCGTTCCTGGCCTTCACCGGTGTCGGCGGGCGGGTCGACGTCGTGCTGCTGATCTTCGGTCTCTGCGCGCTGGCCGGGATCTGGTTCACCGGAACGCTCGTCGATCGAGCGTTGCGCCGGCTCGTGCTCGTCTCACTGGCCGGGTTCGGCCTGGTCGCGCTCGGTCTCGGCGTCGCGGGCGGCGTGCCCGTCGTGTTCTACCTCGCCGTCCTCGTGTGGGGCCTGACCTTCGGCGGTGCTTCGACCCAGCTCAACACCGCCGTGGCTGACGCGGCGGGCGACGAGACCGACATCGCCGCCGCAATGGTCACCACCGCCTGGAACCTGGCGATCTTCGGCGGAAGCGCCCTCGGCGCGGTCCTGCTGGAGACGGACGACCCCGGATCGTTCCCGTGGGCGCTGCTCGTGCTGATCGCGGCGAGCCTCCTGGTCGCGCTCTTCGCCCGGCGGCACGCCTTCACACCCGGACCGCGCTCCGGCGACTCGGCCACCTGATCCGGCCGCACCGAACCACCTACCGGAAGCACGAACAGGAAACGCGAGGAGAGAACATGTCCACCGCCCTGCAGATTGGCCAGCCCGTCGGGGGATTCGGCTCGGTGTCCGGAACTCCCGGCTTGCCCGATGGCTTCGAGGAGGTGTTCGCCAGCCGGCTGGTCAACGTCGACGGCGTGCACCTGCACGTCGTCACAGGCGGGGACGGGCCGCCGGTGCTGCTGCTCGGAGGCTGGCCGCAGTTCTGGTACCAGTGGCGGCTGATCATGCCCGCGCTGGCGGAGGATCACACCGTCATCGCCGTGGACCCGCGCGGTGCCGGGCTGTCGGACAAGCCCGCCGAGGGCTACGACTCGGGCACTCTCGCCCGCGAGACCCACCGGCTCATGCAGGTGCTGGGCTACGACCGGTTCGCCATGATCGCCCACGACGTCGGCGGGTGGACGGCGTACGCCATGGTCGCCGACAACCCCGGCCCGGTCACCCGGCTGGCGATCGCCGAGATGCTCATCCCCGGCATCTCCCCCTCCCCGCCGCTGATCCCCGAAGACCGCTGGTCCAGCGACTTCGCGTGGCACTACAACTTCAACCGCACCACGGACATCAACGAGCGGCTGGTCGAAGGACGCGAACACCTCTACTTCGGCCACCAGTTCGCTACCAAAGCGGCCACACCCACCGCCGTCCCCGCCGCAGTCGTCGACGTCTACGTCCGCGCGCTGAGGATCCCCGGCGCGCTGCGCGCCAGCTTCGAGTTCTACCGGGCCATCGACGAGATCGTCGAACAAAGCGCACATCGCAAGAAGACACCGGTCGAGATCCCCATCCTCGCGATCTCCGGCAGCGCGGGAGGCCTGGACGTCGCTGCCGAGATGCGGGTCGGCGCCACCGACGTCACCGGCGTGGTCCTCGACGGCGGCCACTACATCTCCGAGGGAGCACCCGAAGCCTTCCTCGCGGCCGTGGAGACCTTCCTCAGGCGGTAGGTGCGCCTCCTTCCGCAGGCCGTCGCGGGGTTGGCGCCAGTGCGGTCCTGGCACACCGGGCGGAGCCACGGCGCGCCAGGACGGCTGCCCGGAAACGACCGAACCGTTCCCGCGGCGCAGCACCCGGTCAACCGGCGGTCGAACGATCGCACCGGCGAGCCGCACCGAAGGCCCCGAACGCGCCGCACCTCGACCACGGCGAAAGATCAGCGGCGGTGGCCGTTCTCCTGCTCCGCGCGAACCGACGGACACGCACCGGATCCGGGCGGCTCGCCGCCCTCAGCCACGAATCGCAGCCCGCCGGAGCGGCGTGGTCTCGATGCTGAAAGCCCCGGCAGCTCAGCGATCGAGAGCCACCGGTTCCGGGTTCCGAGGTTCGGGCGGCGTGGCCGGGACGTGGGTGCGCAGGAAGGCGAGCTGGTCGGCGATGACCTTCTCGAATTGCGGGCCGACGTAGATGTCGAAGTGCCCCGCGGGATAGCGGACGACCTGGCCACGGCGCGCCCTGGCGGCGTGGCGCAGGGTCGCCGCGGCCGGGGCGACGGTGTCGTCGTCGCAGACGCAGAAGAGGATCGGGCAGCGAACCTCGGGGATTCGTCGACCCGGGGCGTAGAACGGGATTTCCATCGCCACGCGTGCCGGCACGTCGTTGCGGTACTCCGCCTCGGTGAAGCCCGACGCCTCGAGCAGTCCTGTCACGCCATCAACGACGTCCGCAGCGTCCATCAGCCCGACCTGACCAGTGCGGGCGGCGACCTTGACACGCGTCGGCGCTCGGCCGAAGAGCCGCCCGAGCTGATCCTTGGCCGCGGCTGCGACCAATCGTGCGAGCGCTCGCGGCGAGATCTGCCGAGCGGAGACCAGACCGTCGGTGAAGGGGCACTGCGCGATCGCGGCGACCACGCCCGGATCGGCGGCAGCGGTGGTGATGGCATGCCCGCCGCCGAACGAGGTGCCCCACAGCACGACGCGGTCGCCGTTGACCTCGGGGAGCGCGCGGGCACATGCGACCGCGGCGAGCCAGTCCTCGCGCTGCCGGCGAACGCTGAGCAGTTCTCGTGGCTGCCCGTCGCTGTCGCCGAAGTGGCGGTAGTCGAAGACCAGGCATGCGTACCCCGCGGCCTGGAAGTACTCCGCGAACGCCGCGAGTCGCAGCGCCTTCACCGCGCCGAGGCCGTGTGCCATGACCAGCACCGGCGGCGGGTCGGCGGGCGCGTCGGTGTCCGGCAGGTAGAGCCATGCGTGGCACGTACCGGTGCCGGACGGAAAACGCAGCTCACGGCGTGCGGGCGGAGCGGTGTCAGTCATCGCGCGAACCTTTCTTGATTGGTATTCAAGAAAGGTGACGTGTTCTTGACCGTCTGTCAAGATGGAGTCGTGCCCCGCAACCGCCGCCCAGTGCCCAAGGAGCAGAGACGCGACGAGCTGGTGGCCGCCGCGGCGGAGCTCTTCGTCCTCGACGGCTACGAGGCCACGTCGATGAGTCGCCTCGCCAAGCAGGCCGAGGTCACCCCGAACACGCTCTACTGGTATTTCCGGGACAAGGACGAACTCCTGGTGGCCGTCGCCGAGCGCTACCTCCGCGCCTTGCTCCACGAGCACGCGTCGCTGGCCGACCGACCGCTCGCCGAGCAGTTCCTGTGGCTCGTCGAGCGCCTGCGCCCCGTCCGCCACCTGGTCTCCACGGTGCACAGCCGCGTTGCCGTCTCGGATGCCGTCCGCTCTTGGCACGACAGCTTCCACCGCACCTTCGAGGAGATCTTCGAACGCCGGCTCACGAGCCCGTTCGCCGCCGAGCACCGCGCCGGCGAAGTCGCGGCAGCGACCTTCGCGCTCGAGGGCGCGATCACCCACGACCTCGACGACACGACGACCCGCCGACTCTGCGAAATCACCGCCGACCGCCTCCACCACGCCGCCGCGCTCAACCCCGCGACGAGCGCGAACCCGTGAACGGCCTACCGCGCTCAGTCGACGCGCGTTGCGCGCCGCGGCCCTGACTCCGATACCCGAGATCCGGCAAGGTCGCGTCGACGCGGCATCTCGACGAAGAAGGGCATCTCGCCTCTCGCCGAATCGCTGTCGCACGGCGACCCCGGTGCGTCCGGGATCAACGGGGGCGCGTGCTCGGCGGTGTCGCGATCGAGCAACCCCACGCCTCGACAAGGGGCGGTTCCCACAGGGAACCACCGGCACGGCCGCATTTCACGTCAATCAGCCAAGATCAACGCCTCCCGATCCCTCCCGGACACGCAAGAACCCCCGCCGGTGAAGATCACCGACAGGGGCTCTGACCTGTGTGCGCGATACTGGGATCGAACCAGTGACCTCTACCGTGTCAAGGTAGCGCTCTCCCGCTGAGCTAAACGCGCCTGTTGTGTTGTGCGCACAGCGTAGCTGAGCCATGATCGCGGCTCGCATCGGCCCCCCGGCTCGCGCCGGGGGCCGTCGGCGCTCAGACCTCGCGTTCGAAGGTGACCAGCAGGCCCTCGACGCCGCCGGGGCCGAGGCGGCCCTTCACGTCGGCGCCGGTGAGGGACTTCAGGCGCCAGCCCTCGGCGGCGTGGTCGTTGAGCACGCCTTCCAGCTTGTCGCCGGACATCTTGCCGCCGAACATCTTCTCCCGGAGTTCCACGACCTTGTACTGGTACGGCATCCGTTCCTCCTCGCGTCGGTGCCGCCAAGATCTCATCCGCGACGCCCGCCCGTCCCGGCGAACCCCCCGGGAACGCGAAAACGCCACTCCCACCCCGGAACGGGGCGAGGGTGGCGTTGCGCGATGCCTTCAGAAGTCGATCAGCGGTCGGCCATCTTCTTCTGCAGGTTCTCGTCCAGCGAGGCCAGGAACTCCTCGGTGGTCTGGTAACCCTGGTCGCCGCCGACGAGCAGCGCGAGGTCCTTGGTCATCTTGCCGCTCTCGACGGTCTCGATGACGACCTGCTCCAGGGCGTTCGCGAAACCGGTGACCTCCGGGGTGGAGTCCAGCCGGCCGCGCTGGGCGATGCCGCGGGTCCAGGCGAAGATCGACGCGATCGGGTTCGTCGACGTCGGCTTGCCCTGCTGGTGCTGGCGGTAGTGGCGGGTGACCGTGCCGTGCGCGGCCTCCGCCTCGACCTTGCCGTCCTCGGTCATCAGGACCGAGGTCATCAGGCCCAGCGAACCGAAGCCCTGCGCGACGGTGTCGGACTGCACGTCACCGTCGTAGTTCTTGCACGCCCAGACGTAGCCGCCCTCCCACTTCATGGCCGTGGCGACCATGTCGTCGATGAGGCGGTGCTCGTAGGTCAGGCCCTTGGCGTCGTAGTCGGCCTTGAACTCGTTCTCGAAGACCTCCTCGAAGACGTCCTTGAAGACGCCGTCGTAGGCCTTGAGGATCGTGTTCTTGGTGGACATGTACACCGGGAACTCGCGCTCCAGCCCGTAGCGGAACGACGCGCGGGCGAACTCCTCGATGGAGCGCTTGTAGTTGTACATGGCCATGGCCACGCCGCCGTCGGTCGGGAACTGCGCGACCTCCTGCTGGATCGGCTCGGAGCCGTCCGCGGGCGTGTAGGTGATGGTGACCGTGCCCGGCCCCGGGACCTTGAAGTCCGTGGCCTTGTACTGGTCGCCGTGCGCGTGACGACCGATGACGATCGGCTTCGTCCAGGTCGGCACGTAGCGTGGGATGTTCGAGATCACGATGGGCTCGCGGAAGATGACGCCACCGAGGATGTTGCGGATGGTCCCGTTCGGGCTCCGCCACATCTTCTTGAGGCCGAACTCTTCTACTCGGGCCTCGTCGGGGGTGATCGTGGCGCACTTGACGCCGACGCCGTGCTGCGCGATGGCCTTCGCGGCGTCCACGGTCACCTGGTCGTTGGTGGCGTCCCGGTGCTCGATGCCCAGGTCGTAGTAATCGAGGTTCACGTCCAGATAGGGGTGGACCAGCTTGTCCTTGATGAAGGACCAGATGATCCGGGTCATCTCGTCGCCGTCGAGCTCGGCGATCGTTCCCTGGACCTTGATCTTGCTCATGTGGCGGGGTGCTCCTCTCGCGAGATGCAAGCGGTACAAGCGTACTGCTATCGGTATCGATTGTGCCCCGCCCCCGCCTCCGGCGACAGCGGCATGAGACGAAAACGCCCACCCGGCCATCGAGGACGAGATCACCTTCTAGTCTTTCGGGGGCAACGATCACGGGGGAGGCTGCATTGGCGACGGGACCCACACACGCCATGAGCGGGCTGGCGGCCTGGTCGGCGGTGACCGCGCTCGCCGACACGCACCTCATCGGGCAGCTGTCGCCGAAGACGTGGGTCGTCGGCGCCACCCTGGCCTCCGGCGCCGCGCTGCTGCCGGACATCGACCACCCCAAGTCGACCGTGGCCAGCACCTTCGGCGCCGTCTCCCGCGGGGTGTCCTCGCTGTTCAGCGGGATCAGCGGGTTCATGTACCGGCTCACCCGCACCAAGCGCGACAGCGACCGGGAGGGCACCCACCGCGGGTTCACCCACACCGTGGTCTTCGCGATCCTCGCCGGGCTCGTCACCACCGCCATCGTGCAGAGCAGCAACGGCACCGCGCTCGGCGTGCTCATGTTCGCGTTCGCCGGGCTCGCCGTGCGCGGCATCATGCACACCTGGAGCTCGCAGAAGGACGCGCTGCTCATCGCCGTGGCCTCGCTGGCGCTCACCCTGGCCTGCTGGTACTGGGCCGGGGACCAGCCGACCGAGGCGGCGGCGTTCGGGGTGGCGGTGATGCTCGGCTGCGTCGCGCACTTCATCGGCGACGCCATCACCGAGCAGGGCTGCCCGATGCTGTGGCCGGTGCCGCTGGACGGCAAGACGTGGTTCCCGGTGGCGCCGCCGAAGGCGATGCGGATGCGCACCGGCGGCAAGGTCGAGATGGTGCTGGTCGGCCCGGCGATGACGATCATCGCGGTGGTGCTGGGCTCGGTGGTGCTCTACCGGGTCGGGGCCGCCCCGTGGGTCGCGACGCTGAACCTGCCGCCCGAGATCATGAGCTGGCTGCCGCCGCGGCCGTGAAGTGACGCAAAACGCCCACACCGGCACGAGTCGCTCGATAGGGTGACGGACGGGCGGCGCGCGGGCGCCGACGGGACACCGGAGGAACCGATGCGAGCCGGTAAGCAGCTCATCGTCGCGGCAGCGCTGGCACTGCCGGTGCTCGCCGGGTGCGGCCAGCTCCAGGAGACCCAGGAGCAGCTCGACCAGGCCCAGCAGGGCCTGGACAAGGCCTCCGCCTGCCTCGACGCGGTCGACGTCGCCGGCTACACCCCGAACCTCGCGGACCTCGACCGGGCGCAGGACGACGCGCGCGCCAAGGCCGACGAGATCGGCGCCCTCGCGCAGCGGGTCGGCGACAAGACGCTGCAGGACGACCTGCTCGACGTGCAGGCCTCGCTGGAGCAGGTCGCCACCGGCCAGGTCAACCTGCAGAACGGCCTGAACTGGTCGCAGCAGCACCTGGAGAAGACCACCGCCATCGCCTCCACCTGCTCCGACGTCACCGGCGGCTGACCGCCCTCGCACGAAGATCGCCGCTGGTCAGCGGCCCGCGAGCACTGCGGCGCGGGCCGCCGGTCACCTAGCCTGGACGCGGAGGTGAGGGTGATGAGAGCAGCGATCGGCGATCAACTGCACGTGCACAGCCGGACGGTCGAGGAGACCGACCGCACCGGGCTGATCCTGGAGGTGCGCGGCACGGCCGGCGCACCGCCGTACCTGGTCCGCTTCGACGACGGGCACGAACGACTCGTGTACCCGGGACCGGACTGCATCGTCGAGCCACGGCGCGCGCAAGAGGCCTGACCCGCCCGGCGAAGGTGCCGTTCGACCCGGACGGCACCGCCGGGCGCGTTCACCAGGGCTCGGCCAGCAACGAGTCGATCTCCGCCCGGAACAGCAGTTCCGGATCCACCCCGGTTCCCGCGAACTGGCCCTGCACCTCCAGGCTCAGCACCCCGTACAGCCGGGTCCAGGCCAGCACCCCGCGCCGCAGCGCCGCTGCAGGCAGCTCCTCCCCCGACCGCTTCGCCCGCAGCGCCGTCAGCTGCCGGTCCAGCGCGGTGCGCCCCGGCGGCAGATCCGCGGGCACCAGCTCCGCGAACAGCGCTTGGAGCGTGCGCAGCGCGCGGTCGGCGAGTTCGTAGGTCTCCTCCGGCGCGGCGTAACCCGGCACCGGCGTGCCGTAGAGCAGCAGGTAGCGGTGCGGCTGCGCCAGCGCCCACCGGCGCCATTCCAGCGCGACCTCCCGCAGCCGCCCGGCGGGCGCCTTCTTGCGGTGCTGCTCGGCCGCCGCCTCCACCGCTTCGGCCATGTCCCGGTACGCGTCGACGATCAGGGCGCTGAGCAGCGCGTCCCGGTTCTCGAAGTAGCGGTACAGGGCGGGCCCGGTGATGCCCATGCGCTTGGCGATGGCGTTCAGCGAGATGCCCGCGGGGCCGGATTCGGCGAGCTGGTCCAGCGCCACCTCCTTGGCCTCGGCGCGGGTCTGGTCCCGGTAGCGCTCGCGGGGGCTGCGCTGCGGTGCGGGCATTCGTCGACCTCCCAGTTGACGCCGTGATGGTAACAGGTGCATCCTTGCGTTAGAGGCTCTAACGTTCACTACTAGCTATCACGGAGATGGCTCATGGAGACCGCCACGATCACCGGCCGCGAACTCGTGCTCACCGGGCTCGGCGACCCGCAGGACGTGCTCACCAGCAGGGAGACCGCGCACTCCGCACCCGCCGCCGGACGCGTGCTGGTCCGCGTCGAAGCGACCGGGCTCTCGTTCGCCGAAGTGCAGATGCTCGGCGGGCGCTACCCGATGCAGCCCGCCTTCCCCTTCGTCCCCGGCTACGACCTCGTCGGCGAAGTCATCGCCACCGGCCCCGGCGTCACCACCTGCCTGCCGGGGCAGCGCGTCGCCGCGCTCACCCGCACCGGCGCCTGGGCCGACCACGTCGAGATCGCCGCCGACACCGCCGTCGTCGTACCCGGCGAAGTCCCCGCCGACGAAGCCGTCGCGCTGGTCACCAACGGCGTCACCGCCTGGCAACTGCTGCACCGCAGCGCCCGCGTGCCGCGCGGCGCGACCGTGCTGGTGCACGGCGCGGGCGGCGGCGTCGGCAGCACCCTGCTCCAGCTGTGCCGCCTCGCCGGCGTGCGCGCCATCGGCACCGCCTCCGGGCACCGGCACGAAGCGCTGCGCGAACTCGGCGCCGACCTCGTCGACCACCGCACCGAAGACGTCGGCCGACGCGTCCGGGAACTCGCGCCCGCCGGAGTGGACGCCGTGTTCGACCCGCTCGGCCCCGACAGCCTCGCCCGCTCCTGGGAACTGCTCGCACCCGGCGGGCGGCTCCTCAACTACGGCAGCGCGAGCACCCTCGACGACGACACCACGTGGTGGAAGCCCTACGCCGACGTCACCCGGCTCATCGCCCGCTGGGAAGCGCTGCGGCTGCTCGGGCGCACCGGCGGACGGCGCGCCCGGATGTACTACGTGCGGACCGGCCGCCGCTACCGCGACGACCTCAGCCGACTGCTGGCGCTGCTCGCCGACGGTGCGCTGCACCCGCTGATCTCGCACCGGATCCCGCTCGCCGACGCCGCGGACGCGCTCGCGCTGCACCGGTCCGGCGCGGCCACCGGCAAGATCGTGCTGCTGCCGCAGCAGGGCTGAAACCGCCCAGGCGCAACGAAAACCACCCGAGCGGCCTCCTCGCGACGACGGCGAGGAGGCCGCGAGGTTCCGCCCGCGGACCGATCTGGATCACGAAAAGGCGGCAGGTTCACCAGCCGCACCGCACGCCTGATTAGGGTGGGCGCGGCGTGACGTCAGGCGAGGAGGCGGTGACGAGTTGCACGACGACCAGGCCACCGAGACCCCTGCCGACCTCTCGGAGCTGCTGGCGAGAGCCTCCGGCGTCGCACCCTCGGTACCGCTGCCCGACGGCGAACTGCTCGCCGAGCAGTCCACCCGCGCCACCGGCGACGAACCGCCGCTGTGCTGGATCAGCCACGACCGCCCCGCACCCCGGCTGCTCGGCGCGCTGCGCGGCGACCACCGGCGCACCGGGCTCTGGCCGCTGCTGCTGTGCGACGACACCGAGACCTACGGCAGCCGGTGCACCGTCGGCGTCGTGCCACCGGAACCGCTCGAACACATCGACCTGTGGCGGGCCGAGGACGTCATGCTGCGGATCTGGGACGGGCTGTGCCGCGCCGACGACGACCTCGGACCCGCCTACGACATGGACTCGCTGGCGCCGTTCGACGCGAACTGCCCCGAACTCGCCCCCGCCGGGAACCTGCTGGCGGACCCCGACATCCTCGCCAACCAGCAGGCCGCCCGGTTCGTCGACGACGAGACGCGGCTCGGACTCGTACCCGTGCGGCGCGGCTCCGACGTGCTCACCGTGCTCGGCTGGTCCGGCGCGGCCAACCACGTGTCCCGCACCGCCGGGCTCTCCGCGCTGCTGCGCAGCTGGGAAGACCGCTTCGGAGCGCGACTCCTGCGACTCGGACCGGACCGGCTGGACGTGAGCGTCGCCGCTCCCCCGCAGGACCCCGCGCACGCCACCTCGGTGGCCGCCGAACACTGGGCGTTCTGCCCGGACCGCGTCCTGCAGGACTCCGGCAGCATCGCCTCCTACGCCCGCGAAATCCGTGGGCGCCGGACTTGGTCTTTTTGGTGGGAATGAGTTCCAGCGGTCGTTTTGCTTGGGTGTCCGGGTGGCGGAACCTCAGCTGTCTTCTCGCTGCGGGATCTTTTTCCCAAGTGGCTCCGCCACGAGGGAAAAAGCTGTCCTCGCGAGAAGACAGCT
>NZ_JBSFWJ010000030.1:0-71867 GCF_053592695.1 Saccharopolyspora sp. NPDC002578
CGACCACCCGCGGGTTCTCAGCTGTCTTCTCGCGAGGACAGCTTTTTCCCTCGTGGCGGAGCCACTCGGGAAAAAGATCCCGCAGCGAGAAGACAGCTGAGGTTCCGCCACAGGACCACCCGAGCAAAAAGACCCCGCCCCCCCAAGACCTCACCAAGCTGGGTACCTGGTGCTCCAGGTGGCGTTCGTCGGTGGAGCCGGGCTGAACTCGACGAGCGCGTCCTGCGACAACGCCGTCACGACCTCGCGCAGTTCCAGCACATCCAGCCATTCCGGCGGCAGCGCCCGGTCCCCGTGCAGCGCCCCCACGATGTTGCCGCAGACCATCCCGGTCGAGTCCGAGTCGCCGGAGTGGTTCACCGACAGCCGCAACGCGTCCCGCACGTCGGGCGCGGCGAGCGCCGCGTACAGGCCGATGGCCAGTGCTTCCTCACCGACCCAGCCGCCGCCGAGCCGCTCCTCCAGCCGCTCCGGCGCGACGATCCCCTCCGCCGCCAGTTCCACCGCGGCGTCCAGCGACCGCAGCTGCTCCTCGTGGCCGCGCCACCGCAGCAGCAGGTCCCGCGCGAGCCGCACGGCGTCCGGTAGCGGCACGGCGCGGATCAGCTGGTGCACGATGACCGCCAGCACGCCCGCCGACAGGTAGCCGGACGGGTGCCCGTGGGTGAGCGCCGCGACGCCGACGGCCGCGTGGAAGACCTCCGCCGGGTCGTGCGACCACACCGCGACCGGGGCCGCGCGCATCACCCCGCCGCAGCCCTTGGAGTCGTTGATCGCGTTGTCCTGGGACGCCTGCCGGTGCGTGCGGGCGAACCCGATCAGGGCCGCCATGCACGTGTTGCCGGGGGCGCGCGTCGCGAACAGGCCGCGCTCGGTGATCAACCAGCCGTCCGGCTCGGCCAAGTGCACGGCGTACGGCCCCGCCGATTCCGCCCAGCTCCGGCCCTGCGTGTGCAACCACCGCTGGTACGCGTGCTGCACTTCCGGCACCGGGTCGTTGTCCACGGGCTTCATCCGCCGCGCCACGTGCGCCCGGATCAGGCCTTCCAGCGTGAACAGCATCATCTGGGTGTCGTCGGAGATCTCCGCCTTCTCCTGCGCGGGCGCCGGCTCGGTCAGCCCGGCGGCCCCGTGGCGTTCGCGGATCTTGTCCATCGAGTGGAACTCGACGGCGAAGCCCAACGCGTCCCCCAACGCGCCGCCGAGCATGCTGCCGAGGAAGCGTTCGTGCGCGTCGGGTGGTGCTTGCTGCATCTTCGCTGTCCTCGTTCTCCGACGTGCCAGGCTCTCGACCTACCGGAGATTAGCAACCGGGAGCCCTTGGGCAGGCGGGTTCAGCGACCCGCGCCCGGCCCGCGTTCGATAGGGTCCGGTGCCGTGACCCGCGATCGGTCCAGTTCGCCCGAATCGGGACTGGACCTGCACTTGGACTGGTCCGGTCGGCCGGACAGCGGCGCGCTCGCCGAGGCGTTGCGCGCCGCGATCCGCGACGGACGGCTCGCCGCGGGCAGTCGCGTGCCCTCCACCAGGGCCCTCGCCCACGACCTCGGCATCGCTCGCGGCACCGTGACCCGCGCGTACGTCCAGCTCGGTACCGAGGGGTTCCTGCTGTCCCGGCAGGGCGCGCCGACCACCGTCGCCGACCGGCTCCGCAGCGGCGAACGCCCGGAACCCGCGGCTCCGCGCCCGGCTCCCAGCACGCCGCGCTGGGACTTCCGGCCGGGCAGGCCGAACCTGAGCGCCTTCCCGCGCAAGGACTGGCTCGCGGCGAGCCGTCGCATCCTGCGCACCATGCCCGCCGACGACCTCGACTACGGCGATCCGCAAGGTCCGCTCGCGCTGCGGGAAGCGCTCACCGAGTACCTCCGGCGGGCGCGGGCCGTGCACACCTCACCGGATCGACTGATCGTCTGCAACGGCTACAGCGAAGCGTTGTCGCTGATCAGCAGGGCCCTGCACGCGCGAGGCGTGTCGTCGGTGGACTTCGAGGACCCGTCGCTGCCGCACTTCCGGACCATCGCCGAGGACAACGGGATGTCGGTGCACGGCGTCCCCGTCGACGACGGCGGCATCGACGTGTCCGCGCTGCGCAGCCCCGCCGCCGTCGTCACCCCCGCGCACCAGTTCCCGCTCGGCGTCACGATGCGGGCGCAGCGGCGGACAGCGCTGATCCGCGCGGCCAAGGCCGACGGCAGGATCATCGTGGAGGACGACTACGACGGCGAGTTCCGCTTCGACCGGCAGCCCGTCGGCTCGCTGCAGGGCATGGCGCCCGACACGGTGATCTACGCCGGAACGGCGAGCAAGACCCTCGCCCCGGCGCTGCGCATCGCGTGGCTGGCGCTGCCCGCGCGGCTCGTCGAACCGGTGCGGGAGATGAAGACGCACGGCAGGTACGGGCCGCTGTTCGACCAGCTCGCGCTCGGCGAGCTGCTCCGCTCCGGCGCCTACGACCAGCACGTCCGCCGATCTCGGGCGGCGTACCGGGCGCGGCGCGAGCAGCTGCTGGAGGGCTTGGACGGCCTCCGGACCCGCCATCGGCGCTATCCGGCGGGGATCTCCGCTGGCCTGCACCTCACTTTGCGCCTCGCCCCGGACGGGCCGAGCGAGCAGGAGATCATGGCTCGGGCGCGCAGCCGCGGCGTCGAGCTCGAAGCGCTCGGGCCGTGGTGGGTGCGCCGCGGCGAGCACCCGCCCGGCGTGGTGATCGGCTACGCAGCTCCGGCCGAGCACGCCTTCCGCCCCGCGCTGGAAGCATTGCTCGACACGCTCGACCCATGACCGTCGGTGGCCCGGCACGCCCCGCTACAGTGCCCTCGCGCGCCGGGCCCTCCCGCCGCCACGGCCGAGGGGAACTGGTGTTCTATCCTGGGTCACCGACCGGCGCACATCAAGGAGAAACCGTGGGCGAGCAGGAAGCAGACCAGGTGACCAGCGAAGAGACCCAAGCCGAGCAGGCCCCGACGCAGCCGGAGAACGGCACCGCCCAGGCCGAGGTGGACACCGCGCAGGCGACGGCACCCACCGATGCCGCCCCGGCGGACGCCGACGCGGCACCGGAGCCCGCGCCCAAGAAGACCCGCGCCCGCAAGCAGAGCACCGCCAAGAAGACCCGCACGGTCGAGCTCACCCTGACCGTGACGGGCACCGCGGAAGGCGAGTGGCAGGCCGAGCTCCTGCACGCCGGCAAGCGGGTCGTCCAGGGACTGCCGGTCCCGGCGGCAGCGGTGTCGAAGGCCGCCGCGGAACTGCACCAGGACATCTCCGAAGCCATCGAAGAAGTCCTGTCCGCCGCTCGGGAGCAGCACGAGGCGAAGCTCGCCGAACTCGAGGCCGAGGTCGAGCGGGTGCGCAAGGCTCTGTCCGAGCTGGAGAGCTGACGACCTTCCCGGTCGGCTGACACGTCCCCGGAACACCGGCGCTCCGATGCGTCCACGGGCGCGGGGCGCCGGTCATCCGGGGATCCGGGACGGTGGCGGCGCGCAACGCCACCGTCCCGGTCACACTCCGCCGAGCCCACTACCGCCAGCGGCTCAGAACTCCAGCACCAACCTCCCCCGCACGCCGCCCGCCTCGAGTGCGCGATGCGCCTCGGCGGCCTCGCTCGCGGGGAACGTCCGCGCGACCCGCAGGCTGAGCGCGCCCTGCTCCACCTGGGCCCGCAACCGGTCGAGCTTCTCCCATTCCTGCGCGTAATCCCGGACCGAGACCGGCCGGTAGGTGATGCCGCGCTCCGCTTCGGCGGTGAAGAACCGGACCGTCGCGATCCGGCCGCCGTCGCGCACCGCGGGCACGACCAGGTCGTTGTGCACCGCGCCGTCCGCGACCGCCGGCACCCCGTCCGGTTCCACCTCCCGGATGCGCGCCGCCACGTCGTCGCCGCGTTCCACGACGACGTCGGCGCCGAGCGACCGGACGAGCTCCCGGTCGGCATCGGCCGCGTCGGCGATCACCCGCAGGCCGTCGGCCTTGGCCAGCTGGACGACGTATCCGCCGAACGCTCCGGCCGCACCGGTGACCGCCAGCGAGTCCCCCGGCGACAGCTCCAACAGGTCCAGCGCTTGCCGGGCTGTCAGCCCGTTCATCGGCAGGGTCGAAGCGGCCACGTGGTCGACCCCGGCCGGAACCCGCACCACCGACCTCGCCGGGAGCACCAGGCTCTCCGAGTAGCCGCCGTGGGCGGCGTGCGGCACGACGACCGCCATCACCCGGTCCCCGACCGCGAGCCCGGTGTCGACGTCCTCGCCCACCTCGTCGAGCTCGCCCGCGACGTCCATGCCGGGGACGTACGGCGGCGGGTTCTCCCGCAACCGCTCGGCGTAGGCCCCGCTGCGCAGCACGGTGTCGGTCGGGTTGACCGCCGCCGCGCGCACCCTGATCCGGACCTCACCGGGGCCGGCGTGCCGTTGCGGGACCTGGAACTCGCGCAGCACGTCAGGCCCGCCGAACTCGGAAACTCCGACTGATCGCATGCCGCGTGCAACTCGGCGGGCGGGCGCCGGTATTCCCGCCGCGGACCACCCGCTCGTGTAATGGCGAACGGGTGTTCGACTCTGGATGATCGGAGTCATGGACCCCAGAACGCGCCACCACCGCCCGCTCCGCCTCGCCCCGGTTCGTCCCCGGACTCCCAGCGGAGCGGTCCGGTCTCCCGAGGCCGATCCAGCCGACCCGACGGCTCAGGCCGGCCCGCCGGAACCACCCGTGGTCACCGACGAGCACGCCGCCGCGTACTCGGATCCCGGTCTGATCGCCGCGATCCGCGAGTGCGAGGCGATGCGCCACCGCCTGCTGCACGACCAGCTCGCCCTGCTCACCGAAGCGCGCCGCCGCGGCCTGCCGACCTGCGGCGGTCCCCGGCGAGCGTCCCACGACCCCGCCGACGCGGAAGGAGCACCGACATGATCGCCACCCAGTTGCGGCACGCCCTGCGCGTGGCCGCTCGCACGCTCGTCGGCCGCAGCGCGGCGGACCTCCCCGGACAGCGGAAGGTCCCCGCTCGAACCCGAGCGGGGACCTTCCGTGCACTGTTCCGCGACCGCGGACCGCGAACCTTACCGGTAGTCGCGACCGAAGTCGTAGTCGTCCAGCGGCACCGCGGCACCGGTGCCCGCGCCGAACACGTCCGGCGTGTAGTAGCCGTCGTCGTAGGACGGGATCGCGTACGCCGCGGCCCGCGCCTCTTCGGTCGGCTGCACCTGGATGTTGCGGTAGCGGTTGATACCGGTACCGGCCGGGATCAACTTACCGATGATCACGTTCTCCTTCAGGCCGACCAGCTTGTCACTCGCGCCTTCGATCGCGGCGTTCGTGAGGATGCGGGTCGTCTCCTGGAAGGAGGCCGCCGACAGCCAGGACTCCGTGGCCAGCGACGCCTTCGTGATGCCCATCAGCACCGGACGGCCCGAAGCCGGGTCGCCGCCCTCGGCCACCACGCGGCGGTTCTCGCCCTCGAACTGCGAGCGCTCCACCGGGGAACCGGGCAGGAACTCGGTCGCGCCCGAGTCGATGATGATGACCCGGCGCAGCATCTGGCGGACGATGACCTCGACGTGCTTGTCGTGGATGCCCACGCCCTGCGAGCGATACACCTCCTGGACCTCGCGGACCAGGTGGAGCTGGGCCTCGCGCGGGCCCATCACGCGCAGCACCTCGTGCGGGTCGACCGCACCTTCCAGCAGCTGCTGGCCGACGTCCACGTGGTCGCCGTCCGCGATCTGCCGTTCGGTGCCGTCCACCGAGATGACCGCGAGCCGCTGCCGCTTGGACAGCTTGTCGTAGACGATCTCTTCGCTGCCGTCGTCCGGGATGACCGTGATCTTCCAGTACCGGTCGTTGTCCTCCATCCGGATCCGTCCGGGGGCGTCGGCGATGGGCGCCTTGCCCTTCGGGACCCGAGCTTCGAACAGCTCCGTGACACGCGGAAGACCGGTGGTGATGTCGTCACCGGCGACACCGCCCTGGTGGAACGTACGCATCGTCAGCTGCGTACCGGGCTCACCGATGGACTGGGCGGCGACGATGCCGACGGCCTCGCCGACGTCCACCAGTTTGCCGGTGGCCATCGAGCGGCCGTAGCAGACCGCGCACACGCCGACGCCGGACTCGCAGGTCAGGACGCTGCGGACCTTGACCTTGGAAACCTTGGCGCCGAGCAGCTTCTCGATCGCCGGGTCACCGAGGTCGGAACCGCGGGCCAGCACGATGTTGCCGTCCGAGTCCGTGACGTCCTCGGCCGTGGTGCGGGCGTAGATGCTGGTCTCGACGTGCGCGTCGCGCAGCACCGTGCCGTCCGGCAGCACCTCGGCGATCGGCATCTTGATGCCGCGCTCGGTGCCGCAGTCGGTCTCGCGGACGATGACGTCCTGCGAGACGTCCACCAGACGACGGGTCAGGTAACCCGAGTCGGCGGTGCGCAGCGCCGTGTCGGCCAGACCCTTGCGGGCACCGTGGTTGGAGATGAAGTACTCCAGCACGGACAGGCCTTCGCGGTAGTTCGCCTTGATCGGGCGCGGGATGTACTCGCCCTTCGGGTTCGACACCAGGCCGCGCATGCCGGCGAGCTGCACGACCTGGGTCATGTTGCCCGCCGCCCCGGACTTCACGATCATGCTGATCGAGTTGTCCTCGGGGAAGTTCTTCTCCATGGCCTCGGCGACCTCGTCCTTGGCCGCCGTCCAGACCTTGACCAGCTCCGCGTTGCGCTCCTGGTAGGACAGCGCACCACGGCGGTAGCGCTTCTCCACCTGCTCGGCGCGCTGCTCGTAGGAGTCGAGGATCTCGCTCTTCTGCGGCGGCACGACGACGTCGGAGATCGACACGGTCACACCGGAACGGGTGGCCCAGTGGAAGCCGGCGTCCTTGAGCCGGTCCAGGGTCTGGGCGACCGCGACCATCGGGTACCGCTCGGCGAGGTCGTTCACGATCGCCGCCTGCCGCTTCTTCGGCAGCAGGTCGTTGACGAACGGGTAGTCCTCGGGCAGCAGCTCGTTGAAGAACACCCGGCCCAGCGTGGTGTCGGCCAGCCACGGCTTGCCCGGCTCCCAGTCCTCCGGCGTGGCCTCCTTGGCGGGCACCACGTCGCGCAACCGGATCCGGATCTTCGCCTGCAGCGACAGGCTGCCGCGGTCGAAGGCCATGATGGCCTCGCCGACCGAGGAGTACGCCTGGCCCTCACCGGTGGCACCGTCGACCAGCCTGGTCAGGTGGTACAGGCCGGTGACCATGTCCAGTCGCGGCATCGCCAGCGGACGACCCGAGGCGGGCGAGAGGATGTTGTTGCTCGAGAGCATCAAGATCCGGGCCTCGGACTGCGCCTCCGCCGACAGCGGCAGGTGCACCGCCATCTGGTCACCGTCGAAGTCGGCGTTGAACGCCTCGCACACCAGCGGGTGCAGCTGGATGGCCTTGCCCTCGACCAGCTGCGGCTCGAAGGCCTGGATGCCCAGCCGGTGCAGCGTGGGAGCACGGTTGAGCAGCACCGGGTGCTCGGCGATGACCTCTTCCAGCACGTCCCACACCTGCGGGCGCTGGCGCTCGACCATCCGCTTCGCGGACTTGATGTTCTGCGCGTGGTTGAGGTCGACCAGCCGCTTCATCACGAACGGCTTGAACAGCTCGACCGCCATCTCCTTCGGCAGACCGCACTGGTGCAGCTTCAGCTGCGGGCCGACGACGATGACCGAACGGCCGGAGTAGTCGACGCGCTTGCCGAGCAGGTTCTGGCGGAACCGGCCCTGCTTGCCCTTGAGCAGGTCGGACAGCGACTTCAGCGGCCGGTTGCCCGGGCCGGTCACCGGACGTCCGCGACGGCCGTTGTCGAACAGCGCGTCCACGGACTCCTGCAGCATCCGCTTCTCGTTGTTGACGATGATCTCGGGCGCACCGAGGTCGATCAGTCGCTTGAGGCGGTTGTTGCGGTTGATGACCCGGCGGTACAGGTCGTTGAGGTCCGAGGTGGCGAACCGGCCACCGTCGAGCTGGACCATCGGACGCAGGTCCGGCGGGATCACCGGCACGCAGTTGAGCACCATGCCGCCGGGGTTGTTCCCGGTGGCCTGGAACGCCGCGACGACCTTGAGCCGCTTGAGGGCGCGGAGCTTCTTCTGCCCCTTGCCGGAGCGGATCGTCTCGCGCAGCAGCTCGGCCTCGGCGCCGATGTCGAAGTCCTGCAGCAGCGCCTGGATGGACTCGGCACCCATGCCGCCGGTGAAGTACTCGCCGTAGCGGTCGTAGAGCTCGCGGTAGAGCATCTCGTCCGAGATCAGCTGACGGGGCTCCAGCTTGGTGAAGGTCTCCCAGATCTCGTCGAGCTTGTCGATGTCGCGCTGCGAACGGTCGCGCAGCTGGCGCATCTCGCGCTCGCCGCCCTCCTTGACCTTCCGCCGCACATCGCTCTTCGCGCCCTCGGCCTCGAGCTCGGCCAGGTCGGCTTCCAGCTTCTGGGCACGGGCCTCGAGGTCCGCGTCCCGCTGGTCGGAGACCCGCTTGCGCTCGACCGTCATCTCGTTCTCGAGGGTCGACAGGTCGTTGTGCCGCATCTCGGTGTTCACCGAAGTGATCACGTACGCGGCGAAGTAAATGATCTTCTCGAGGTCCTTGGGAGCAAGGTCCAGCAAGTAGCCGAGCCGGCTCGGAACGCCCTTGAAGTACCAGATGTGGGTCACCGAAGCGGCGAGCTCGATGTGCCCCATCCGCTCACGGCGCACCTTGGCCCGGGTCACCTCGACGCCGCAGCGCTCACAGATGATGCCCTTGAAGCGGACCCGCTTGTACTTGCCGCAGTAGCATTCCCAGTCGCGGGTCGGACCGAAGATCTTCTCGCAGAAGAGCCCGTCCTTCTCCGGCTTCAGGGTTCGGTAGTTGATCGTCTCGGGCTTCTTGACCTCGCCGAACGACC
Organism: Saccharopolyspora sp. NPDC002578; assembly: GCF_053592695.1. NCBI lineage: Bacteria > Bacillati > Actinomycetota > Actinomycetes > Pseudonocardiales > Pseudonocardiaceae > Saccharopolyspora > Saccharopolyspora sp. NPDC002578. Next base: position 8,900 of record NZ_JBSFWJ010000030.1, read on the forward strand.
ACTGGCGGATGTCGTCGGCCGTGGCGAGGCCGATGCGGAGTTCATCGAAGAAGTTGACGTCCAGCACGTCGGGTCTTCTCCCTTAGTCGAAAGGTCCGGCCGGCTACCGGCCGGGAATGCCAGGTTGGGTCGATGGCCGGTCCGCGGGCAGGCACATGCCCGCGGACCGGCGGCGAAGTCACTGAACGACGTCGTCCACCGAAGGCGACTCGTTGCGGGACAGGTTGATGCCGAGGTTCGCCGCGGCACGCTCCAAGTCCTCGTCGTCCCCGTCGCGCATCTCGATGGCGGCACCGTCGGTCGAGAGGACCTCGACGTTCAGGCACAGCGACTGCAGCTCCTTGAGGAGCACCTTGAACGACTCCGGAATACCAGGGTCGGGGATGTTCTCGCCCTTGACGATCGCCTCGTAGACCTTCACGCGACCGATGACGTCGTCGGACTTGATCGTCAGCAGTTCCTGCAAGGTGTACGCGGCGCCGTAGGCCTGCATGGCCCAGCACTCCATCTCACCGAAGCGCTGGCCACCGAACTGCGCCTTACCGCCCAGCGGCTGCTGGGTGATCATCGAGTACGGGCCGGTCGACCGGGCGTGGATCTTGTCGTCCACCAGGTGCGACAGCTTCAGGATGTACATGTAGCCGAGGGCCACCGGGTACGGGTACGGCTCACCGCTGCGCCCGTCGAACAGCTGCGCCTTGCCGTTCGCCTTGACCATGCGCTCACCATCGCGGTTCGGCAGGGTCGAGCCGAGCAGGCCGGTGATCTCTTCCTCACGGGCACCGTCGAAGACGGGGCTGGCGGTGTTGGTGCCGGCCTCGACCTCGTAGAGGTCCGACGGCAGCCGCTTCGCCCAGTCCGGGTCCCCGTCGATGGACCAGCCCTGCGAGGCGATCCACCCGAGGTGGGTCTCCAGCACCTGGCCGATGTTCATCCGTCGCGGAACACCGTGGGTGTTCAGGATGATGTCGACCGGGGCGCCGTCCTCGGTGAACGGCATGTCCTCGATCGGCAGGATCTTGCCGATGACGCCCTTGTTGCCGTGCCGGCCGGCGAGCTTGTCGCCGTCCTGGATCTTGCGCTTCTGCGCCACGTAGACCCGCACGAGCTCGTTGACGCCCGGGGGCAGCTCGTCGTCCTCGTCGCGGTTGAACACGCGCACGCCGATGACCTTGCCGGTCTCGCCGTGCGGCACCTTCAGCGAGGTGTCGCGCACTTCGCGCGCCTTCTCGCCGAAGATCGCGCGCAGCAGCCGCTCCTCCGGGGTCAGCTCGGTCTCGCCCTTGGGCGTGACCTTGCCGACGAGGATGTCGCCGCCCTGCACCTCGGCGCCGATCCGGATGATGCCGCGCTCGTCGAGGTCGGCCAGCACGTCCTCGGAGACGTTCGGGATGTCCCGGGTGATCTCCTCGGCGCCCAGCTTGGTGTCGCGAGCGTCGACCTCGTGCTCCTCGATGTGGATCGAGGTGAGCACGTCGTCCTGCACCAGACGCTGGGACAGGATGATCGCGTCTTCGTAGTTGTGCCCCTCCCACGGCATGATGGCCACGCGCAGGTTCTTGCCCAGCGCCATCTCGCCGTTCTGGGTGCACGGCCCGTCCGCGATGACCTGACCGACCTCGACGCGATCGCCTTCGTTCACGATCGGCTTCTGGTTGGTGCAGGTGCCGTGGTTCGAGCGGTTGAACTTCTGCAGCCGGTAGGTGTGCCGGGTGCCGTCGTCGGCCATCACCGTCACGTAGTCGGCGCAGAGCTCTTCGATGACGCCCGCCTTGTCGGCGGTCACCACGTCCCCGGCGTCGACGGCGGCGCGGAGCTCCATGCCGGTGCCGACCAGCGGCGACTCGCTGCGCAGCAGCGGCACCGCCTGACGCTGCATGTTCGCACCCATCAGGGCGCGGTTCGCGTCGTCGTGCTCGAGGAACGGGATCATCGCGGTCGCGGCGGAGACCATCTGCCGCGGCGAGACGTCCATGTAGTCGATCTCGGTCGGAGCCAGCAGCTCGACCTCGCCGCCCTTACGGCGACCCAGGACGCGCTCGTCGAGGAAGGTGCCGTCCTCGTCGATCGGCGCGTTCGCCTGCGCCTTGACGTAGCGGTCTTCCTCGTCCGCGGTCAGGTAGTCGATCTGGTCGGTGACCCGGCCGTCGACGACCTTGCGGTACGGCGTCTCGATGAAGCCGAACGGGTTGACCCTGGCGAAGGTGGCCAGCGAGCCGATCAGACCGATGTTCGGGCCTTCCGGCGTCTCGATCGGACACATCCGGCCGTAGTGCGACGGGTGGACGTCGCGGACCTCCATGCCGGCGCGCTCCCGGGAGAGACCGCCCGGTCCGAGCGCGGAGAGACGACGCTTGTGCGTCAGGCCCGCGATCGGGTTGGTCTGGTCCATGAACTGGGAGAGCTGCGAGGTACCGAAGAACTCGCGGATCGCCGCCACCACCGGGCGGATGTTGATCAGCGTCTGCGGCGTGATCGCTTCGACGTCCTGCGTGGTCATCCGCTCGCGGACGACGCGCTCCATGCGGGACAGGCCGACCCGAACCTGGTTCTGGATCAGCTCGCCGACGGTGCGCAGGCGACGGTTGCCGAAGTGGTCGATGTCGTCGACCTCGACCGGGACCTCCAGGTCGCCCTCGCCCATCGAGGTCTCGCCGGCGTGCAGCCGGACGAGGTACTCGATCGTCGTGACGATGTCGTCCTCGGTGAGGACGCCGGAGTCGAACGGCAGCTCCAGGCCCAGTTTCTTGTTGACCTTGTAGCGGCCGACGCGGGCCAGGTCGTAGCGCTTCTCCTTGAAGAACAGGTTCTCCAGGAGGGTCTGCGCGCTCTCCTTGGTCGGGGGCTCACCCGGACGCAGCTTGCGGTAGATGTCCAGCAGCGCCTCGTCCTGACCGGCGGTGTGGTCCTTCTCCAGGGTCGCCATCAGCGTCTCGGAGAAGCCGAACCGCTCGCGGATCGCCTCGGCGCTCCAGCCCAGCGCCTTGAGCAGCACGGTGACCGGCTGGCGGCGCTTGCGGTCGATGCGGACACCCACGGTGTCGCGCTTGTCGACGTCGAACTCCAGCCACGCACCGCGGCTGGGGATGATCTTGACGCTGTAGACGTCCTTGTCGGTCGTCTTGTCGACCGAGCTGTCGAAGTAGACGCCGGGCGAGCGCACGAGCTGGGACACCACGACGCGCTCGGTGCCGTTGATGATGAAGGTGCCCTTGTTGGTCATGACCGGGAAGTCACCCATGAACACCGTCTGGCTCTTGATCTCGCCAGTGGTGTGGTTGGTGAACTCCGCCGTGACGAACAGCGGGGCCGCGTAGGTCATGTCCTTGTCCTTGCACTCGTCAACCGAGGCCTTGACCTCGTCGAAGCGCGGATCAGTGAAGGACAGGGACATCGATCCGGAGAAGTCCTCGATCGGGGAGATCTCGCTGAGGACTTCTTCCAGGCCACCGACTGGGCTATCTTCGCCGGCGTCGACCCGGCGCTGGAACCAGGCCTCATTGCCGACAAGCCATTCGAAGGACTGGACCTGCAGATCGAGCAGATCAGGTACTTCCAACGGTTCGCGGATGTTCGCGAACGAGACCCGCCTGGGTGCCCCAGCGATCCCCGACGTGTAGTTGGAAGCTGCAGAGACCTTGGTCGCGCGGGAGACTGCCAAGATGCGTCCTTCCGGGACTCTGAACTGGCTACAGCCGCGTCAGGAGGCGTTGGCAACCAGCTAACACGACTGTCAAGGGTGCAATGGCGCCCACGATCCTACGTCCCGTCATGGGGAGGGCGGAAAGAGGGCAGCGCAAAGTAGCAGTCTAGACGCTACGACGCCACCTGTCGAGGGGCCCGCCGACGAACCGTCCCGGAAGTCGTCTGCGGAGCCGCACCTCGCGAGGCCCTGCCCGTGTTGGTGACCAGAGTGAACCCGCCGCAGCCGACAGTCAAGAGATCACGCTCCGATCACCCTCGTGGCGCAAGACACGATCACTCGACGTGATCGACAAAGCGGTCGTTATACCTGGTCACAACTCCACAGACCGGTGGTTTCGGCGAATTTCCGCCAGTGTTCGCGCAGCCCTGGACAAGCACGGGCGGTCGCTCACCGCACCCGGATTCGTCCGGTTTCGGCCCCGAAGATGACCACTGTTCCCCTATGATCCAGAAGGCCGCCAGCGTTGTCGGCCATCTCACGCCACCGGGCTTCGGGCGAGTCGTCCGGCGGGGCGCGGGAGTGGAACATCGCCCACCTGACCTCGCAGGGAGTCGCGGATCGTGCACGGAACGCGTGCTCCGGCAACCGGCCCATCGCCGCTGGCGCACGGGCTATTCGGTACCCGCGAACATCGGTACGGTGAAACGTCCCGCGACGCCGCGACGTTGATAGTCGTGTGAGCATGCCACAGGAGAATCGGGATGAATGACGATGCGGGTCGGCCGGACGAGCTCGCCGACGGTCGGGCGCGTTCGACCGGGGAGCAGCAGGGCGCCGAGGCTGGAGCGTCGTGGTTCACCGGGACGGGCGGGCAGGCCGTGCCGACGCAGGCAGCCGCTGATCCGGGGCCGACATCGCCCCAGGCCCGGCAAAGTCCGGAGCAGCGCTACGCCGACGCCATCAAGGCGATGAACGAGATCATCTCCACGCTCGACTTCGCGCGGCTGCCCTGGGTCACCGAGGTGTTCCGCGCCACCGCGGGAGTGCTCGACGATCGCGATCCGGCGCGCGCCGGGGTGCTGAACAACCTGGGCAGCGCGTCCCAGCTGATGTACCTGAGCAGCAGGCAGCCGGGAGACCTGGAAGACGCGGTCACGTACTACCGGGATGCGTCCTCGCAGGCCGACCAGGGCGACCCGGACCTGGTGCTCTACCGGTGCAACCTCGCGCTGGCGCTGACCGAGCTGGCCACGTCGAGCGGTTCCGTCGGGCACGCCGAGGAATCGGTGCGGGCGGCCCGCACCGCCACCGAGCAGACCCCGCGCCGGGACCCGCGCCGGATCATGACCTTGGTCCGGTTGGCGAACGCGCTGAAGACCCACGCCCGGCTCGCCGAGGACCCGCGATCGGACGACCAGTCGATCGACGCGTTCCGGGAGGCGGCACGCGCGGCGTCCCGCGGGGGCGGGGCGGAAGCCGCGGAGCTGCGGATCAACCTCGGTGCGGCGCTGCTGCGCCGCTACCAGCGCACCGGGTCCCCGCAGGACCTGGACGAAGGCATCACGCACCTCCGTCGCGGCGCCGACGGGTTGGCCGACGGCGAGCCGCGGCGCAACGCGCTGTGCCACCTGGCGAGCGCGTTGCGGTTGCGCTTCGAGCAGGCCGGGGACCTGGCCGACCTGGAAGCGGGGATCAGCGAGCTGGTCGGCGTGCTGGGCGTGCTGACCGCCGGACATCCGCTGCTCGGGCGTGCCCTGGTGCTGCTCGCCGAGTCCACCACCGAGCACGTGGACAGCACCGGTGAGCCGGGGCCGTTGCGCCGCACGCTGCGCGCCTATTCGGCGAGCGCGCGCGGGATGGCGCCCGACGATCCGGAGCAGCCGTTCGCGCTGGCCGGGTACGGAGCCTTGCTGCGCAGGCATTTCCTGCACGGCGCAGAGTCGGACGCGCTGGACACCGCGGTCGCCGCCGGCGAAGCGTCGGTGGAGTCGTCGCAGAACGGCAAGGTGCTGCACTCGCTGGCGCTGAGCCTGCTCACCCGCTACGAGAGCAGCGCCGACGAAGCCGACCTGGACCGCGCCGAGCAGGTGTGCCAGCAGGCGGCCGCGGCTGCCGAGACGGCGCAGCACCTGGCGTGGGCACAGCTGGGAGTGATCTCGGCGCACCGGTTCCGCCGCACCACGCGCACCGGCGAGCTGGAGACCGCGGTCGAATGGTTCGACCGGGCGCTGGAGGCGATGGCCGCGGACGCCCCGGAGCGGGCCGCGGTCGCCACGCACTTGGGCCGGGCGCTGCAGTCCCTGCACCAGCGCACCGGACGTCGCCGGTTCTACCGCTGGGCGCGGCGGGTGCTCGGAGAGGCCGCGGCGCAGACTTCGGCTCCGGCCGACCACCGGCTGCGGGCGGCGAGCTTGAACGGTCGGCTCGCCGCGGGCGCGCAGCGGTGGTCGGAGGCGGTGGAGTCGTTCACCTCGGCCGTCGAACTGCTGCCGCTGGTCACCCGGGCGAAGCGAGCCGTGGCCTCCCCCGCGATGCAGCAGCGCTGGGCCTTGATCGCCGCGGACGCCGCCGCGTGCGCGGTGGAGAACGGCGAGCCGGAACGCGCCGTGGAACTGCTGGAGCACGGCCGCGTCGCGCTGCTGTCGGACTTCCTGCCCGCGGGCGGTGAGCTGGGCGGTCTGCACCGCGATCACCCGGAGCTGGCCGATGAAGCGGTCCGGTTGCGCCGGCTGCTCGATCGGCCGCCGGGTGAGCCCGCGCTGACCGATCCGGACGAGGGCGTCGCGCTGCGCGCACGGCTGGTCGACGCGTGGGAGGACCTGCTCCGCGAGGTGCGCTCCGATCCGGCGCACGCCGGGCACCTGCGATTACAGCCGTTCGCCGAGCTGGCGGGCAACGGTGCCGAAGGCTCCGTGGTGCTGGTCAACCTGAGCCGGTACCGCTCCGATGCGTTGATCTTGTTCGCCGGCCGGGTGATGACGGTGCCGCTGCCGGGAGCGGGCCCGGATTCGGCGGCCGAGCAGGCGCGGGCGGCCCTGGCGGCGACGGACCAGCGCGATCAGCGCGCGCTGCTGGAGGCGCTCGACTGGTTGTGGCACAACATCACCCGCCCGGTCCTGGACCGGATGGGCTACGTGCAGCAACCGGCGGAGGGGCAGCGCTGGCCGCGCATGTGGTGGTACGTGCTGGGGGCGTTGAGCTTCCTGCCGCTGCACGCGGCGGCTTCGAAGGACGGGGCGAGCGCCCTGGACCGGGTCGTGTCCTCGTACGCGCCGTCGCTGAGCACCTTGAACGACACCAGGCGCCGCCCGGTGCCGGACGGCGGCCGGGCGCTGGTGGCCGCCGACTCGCTGGAGCCGGGGGCGCGGGAGTTGCCGCGGGAGAACCAGATCCTCGCCCGGTACTGGCCGGACGCCGAGGTGCTGTCCCCGCGTTCGACGTCGGCGGTGGAGGTCCAGCAGCTGCTGCCCGACACGGCGTGGGTGCACGTGTGCGAACCGAGCGCGCAGTACCCGGGCCAGCCCGCGGCGGGGCTCGTGCTGGATCGGGAGCCACCGCAGCGGGGGCTGGGCGTGGTGGAACTGGGGCAGTTGGGGCTGCACCAGGTCGAGTTCGGCTACCTGGGGCGCTGCTCGACGTTCGTGGACGCCCCGTCGGCCGCGGCGGTGCCGCTGGCCTCCGCGTTGGGTTTCGCGGGATTCGCGCACGTCATCGGCACCCTGTGGGAGGTCGACGAGGACTGCGCCGTGGACGTGCACTCCGAGGTCTACGAAGCCGTGTTCGGTTCCGAGGAGTTCGACACCGGCCGAGCGGCGCACGCCCTGCACGACGCCGCCCGCCGCTTGCGCGCGGACTTCCCCGAGGCACCGTCCCGCTGGTCAGCCCACTTGCACGTAGGCCCCTGACGACCCGAGCTCCCAGGGGAACCGACTCAGCGTGCACCACGTTCGCTCAGCGGCCTTCCCACCGACCTGGAGGGAAGGCCGCTGCCTGAGCGGCGTTGTCGGTCGTTGTCCTGTCAGCGGCGGAGCCGCTGAGCAGCGACCAGCTTGAGCAAGGTGACCACCGGCGGGTTCTCAGCGGCCTTCTCGCGAGGACAGCGATTTCGCCGTGTATCGGACATACATCAGAAATCGATCCCGCAGCGAGAAGGCCGCTGAGGTTCCGCTGAGCGACCCACTACTCAAGCCAAGACCAAGGACAAGCAGTGGATCACCGCTGGGTGATCTGGGCGATCTTCCAGTCGTCGCCGTGCTTCTCCGCGTTGATGACCACCTGCGCCGGGCCGACCGAGGGCTGACCGCCGACGTCGGTGCGGGTCGCGTTCTGGTCCACGAACAGCAGCACCTCGGCGCGGTCGCCTTCCAGGCGGGTCACGCTGCTGGCCTTGACCGTGGTGGTCACGACCAGCTTCTGGATCGGCGCCTGCTCCTTCACGGTGGCGAACAGCTTGTCGTACTCGCCGACGGCACCACCGGTGAGCAGGTCCTTCGCGGCCTGCTCGGTCTTGCCGGTGTCGGCGAAGTCGTAGGAGAAGATCTTCTCGACGCCGTCGGAGATCTGCCCGTTGACCTCGCTGGTGGTGGCCTGGTCGGAGAGCGCCTGGTTGCCGTTGCGCACGGCGTAGGCCTCGACGCCGAACCAGGCGGCGAGGCCGGCGAGCACCACCGTCGCCACCAGCATCGCGGCGATCAGGTTCTTGGTTGCGCCGCGGCCACCGGTGGCGGGCTCCGCGTCGGACTCGGACTGCTCGGCCGGGTCGCCCTCCGCGCGTTGCGCCTCGTCGACGTCGCCGGGCCGTTCGGCGTCCGGCTGGTTCGAGCGGGCCGGTTGCTGGGCTGCGCCGTCCTGACCCGCGCCCGGCGTGGTCTGGTGCGTCGTGCCGTTGCGCTTCGCGCGTCCGGCCTTGCCGGTGCTGACCGGGCCGTCCTGCGGCTCATCGGCGGGCTCGGCGGTCACCTCGGAGCCGTCGGACTCGCCGGGCGTGGCGGCGTCGTCCGCCTGAGCCGCCTGCTCCTGCGCGTCCTCGGTCTCCTCGGCCGACGTCGCGCCGGTCTCGGTGTCCGGCGTCGCACCGGTCTGTTCCTCGGTGGCCGCCTCGTCGACGGCCTCGGCCGAATCCTCCGGCCGGTTGAGCCCGATCCGGGTGCTGTTCGCGGTGGAGCCGGAACGGCTGCGCTGACCGGCGACGCGCCGCCGCGACGTCGATCCGGGACGGCGGGGACTGGACACGGGAACCACTCCTAGTACGAACGAGTCGGCACAGCTGGATCGGGGCGGGCCGGGCTCAGCCGACCGCGACGGGACCGAGGACGCTGAGCTTCCAGTCCGCGCCCTCACGGGTGAGCTCGGCCTGGTACCGGCTGCGCTTCTCGGTGGGCGGCTGGCCCTCCGGGGTCACGGTCACCTTCACCACCGCGATCATGCGGGCCTTGCCGGCGCGCTCGTTGAGCTCGGTGAGCCCGGCGGAGAGCACCTCGGCCTGGGTGACCGTCTTGGCCTGCGTGATGCTGTCGGCGTACTGCTGCCGACCGCGCACGACGTCCTCGTGCAGCGGCCCGGTGGACGAGCGCTCCCACAGGTCGAGCCCGTGCTGCACGTCGCGGTGGTCGAGCGTGTTGAAGTTGATGATCGACTGGGTGCCCGCCTGCAGCGCGGCATCCCGTTCGGCACCGTAGGCGGCGCTGCCGCCGTTGGCCGCGACGGCCCAGCTGACGCCGAAGAACAGCGCCGCCACGAGGGCCACGGCGAGCGCGATCGACGGGATCAGCAGTGGCGACCGCGTGGTCCTGGACGTGCGGTTCTCGGGTTCGGGGCCGGCGTCGGCCACGTTCTCGGTCATCGGGTCACCTCGTTTCACGGTGCCGTCGGAGGTCACTGTCCAGGAGCGTTCTGCGCCCCGCGTACGTTGATCGGGCTACCCGGCGGCTCCGCACAGTGTGCATCAGTGTTCAGCGGTGTCGGCGCGAGGTCGTTACCCGCACGTTTGTCGGTTCCTTCGTAACCCGCCGTGCACGGAAGCGGGTCGAAGATGTTGAGGGCCAGCCCGAAGTGGGCGGTGCCGTCGCCGGGAACCACGCTGTATCCGCCCGCGGAGACCATCGGGTAGGTCACCATCAGCTGCTCGATGCCGTCGTTGTTGGCGGCGAGCAGGTCGGTGGTGCTGGTCAGGTTGGTGATCAGGGTGCCCAGCTGCGGCCCCGTCTCGTTGAGCAGCCCGCTGACCTGGCGCGCGGCGGGCGGCGCCTTCTTGATCAGGTTCCGCAGGTCCGGGTCGGACGTGCGAAGCTGCTCGGCCAGCAACTTCAGGTCGGAGCTGTAGGAGCGGATCGCGGAGCCCTGCTCGTTCTGCGTGGCGAGCACCGTGGTGCCGTCCTCCAGCAGCTGCCGGGTCTGCGGCAGGTGCTGCTGGGCTTCGGTGGTGAACTCCCGCGTCGTGTCGAGCACGCGCTGCAGGTTGCCGCCGTTGTCCCGGAACGCGGTGCCGAGCTCGTTGACGACGGTGCGCAGCGAGTCCTCGGGCACGGACTTCGCGAAGTCGTCCAGGTTGGTCATCAGATCTTCCACCGGCAGCGGGGTGCTGGTGGCGGCGCGGTTGATGACGGAGCCGTCCTTCAGGAACGGCCCGCCGTCCTTCCTGGGCCGCAGGTCGACGTACTGCTCACCGACGGCGGAGCGGTTGGTGACCACGGCGTCGACGTCGGAGGGGATGCGCTTGTGCCCGGCCTCGATGTCCAGCGGCACTTCGATCCCACCGCTGGTGAGCTTCATCTCCCCGACCCGCCCGATGGGCACGCCGCGGTAGGTGACCTCGGCGTTGTCGAAGATGCCGCCGGAGTCGGCCAGGTTCATGGTCACGACGTAGCCGCGCGGACCGAGCAACCGGTCCAGCCCGGCGTAGCGGGCACCCGCGTAGCCGATGCCGACGAGCGCGATCGCCAGGAACGCGACGATCTGCAGACGGGTTTTGCGCGTGAGCATCAGTCATCGCCTCCGAACAGGAAGTCGAGCAGCCCACCGTCTTCGTCGTCCGGCTTCGGGGCGGGAGACGTTTCGGGTGCCGTGGGATCGGTGCCGCCCGTTCCCGGTGCCTGCGGCGCCTGCGGTTGCAGCGGCAGCGGCGGTGCTCCGGGCAGGTCGATCAGCGGCTGCCGGGCGCGGCCGATGTTGCCGATGATGTTGGTGAGGTTGAGATCGGCGTCGATGTAGAGGTTCGTGTAGTCGCCCTTGATGCCTTGCGCCGCGCCGTCGGTGAACGGGTAGGTCAGCAGGATCTCGAAGGACTTCGGCAGGTCGTCGCCCGCCGCCTCCAGCTGCGCCAGCGTCGGTTGCAGGGCTTGCAGGTTGTGCACCAGGTCGTCCTGGCTCTGGTCGACGACGTTGGTGGCGACCCCGGAGAGCTTGTCCAGCGACTGCAGCATCGTCACGAGCTGACCGCGCTGGTCGTTGAGCACGCGCAGCCCGGGTTCGAGGTCGCGCAGCGCGGTGTCGATGTTGCCGCGTTGCTCGTTGAGGCTCGCGGAGAGCCGGTTGACGCTGTCGAGGGCGCGGGTGATGTCGTCGCGCTGCGCGTCCAGGCCGGCGACGAGTTCGTCGAGGTTGCCGAGCAGGTTGCGGGCGTCGGCTTCGCGTCCTTCGAGCGCGTTGTTGAGCTCGCGGGTGATGTTCTGCAGCTGGGACACGCCACCGCCGTTGAGCAGCAGCGACAGCGCACCGAGGACTTCTTCGACCTCGGGGTTGCGACCGCTGCGGTCGATGCCGATGACGTCGCCGTTGATGAGCTTGCCCTGCGGCGCCTCGGGTTCGGGCGGCACGGCGAGTTCGACGTACTTCTCACCGAGCAGGCTGGATTGGCGCAGCCGGGCGATGGCGTTGCCCGGCAGCTTGACGTCGCGGTTGACCTGCAGGACCGCTTCGGCGTCCCAGGAGCCGGGGGCGAGTCCGATCTCGCTGACCCGGCCGACGGGCACGTCGTTGACGCGCACTCCGGCGTTGGGCACCAGGTCCAGGACGTCGGCGAAGCGCACCTTCACCTGGTAGGGCTTGTCGCCGAGGTCGGCGCCGCCGGGCAGCGGTAAGCCGGAGACTCCGGTGAATCCGCAGCCGCTCACCAGCACCAGCGCGGTGGTGGCGAGGGCGACGATCTTCCCGGCGCCGAGCCGGGCCGATCCCGCGGGCCGAGCCGCCCGCCGGTTCGCGAAGGTTCCGCGGCTGATCACTGGCCACCTCCGGTGACGAGCGGGGCACCGGTGCCACCGAGCGGGAGCACGGGGTCCCCGGCCGCGCCGCCGTTCTGCTGCGCGGGCGGATTCCCCTGCACCTGCGAGAGCAGGTCCGCGATGCTGGAGACGGGTAGCAGCCCGTCGAGCACCGGCTGGATCGCGTTGCAGGCGTCGAGCACGTTGTCCGGCAGCTGCAGCGGGGTGCCCGCGGCCGGTTGGCGGACGAGCTTGCACACGCCGACCAGCGGCGGCTCGTTCAGCTCGTTGATCACCGCGCGGGTGTCCAGGGTTCCGGAGGCCGCGTTGTAGGAGTTCTGCAGGTTGCCCAGGGCCAGCGGCGCGTCCGTCAGCGATTCCGACAGCGCCGCCTTCTGGTTCACCAGCACCTGCGCCACGCCGTTGAGCTGGTCCACATTGGACTTGAGCCCTTCCCGGTTGTCCCGGACGAAGGATTCGACCTTGCCCAGCGCGACGGCCAGTTCCGCCATGGATGCGCCGAGGTCTTCGCGCTCCCCGGCCAGCAGCGAGCTGACCTCCTGCATCTGGGTGTTGAACCGGCGCACCTGCTCGTCGTTGGAGTTGAGCATCGAGGTGAACCGCTGCAGGTTGTCGACGGTCGCGAACAGGTCCTTGCTGCTGCCGGACAGCGTGCTGCCCGCTTGGCCGAGGTGCTGCAACGTGTCGGCGAGCGCTTGGCCGTTGCCGTCGAGGTTCGCGGCCCCGGTGTTGAGCAGGTCGCTGAGCGCGCCGTCCTTGTTCGCCCCGTCCGGGCCGAGCGCGGAGGTGATGTCGTTGAGGCTGCGGTAGACCTCGTCGAGTTCGACGGGCGTCGCGGTGCGCTCCTTCGGGATGACCGCGCCCTCGGGGAGCTTCGGCCCTCCCTTGTAGACGGGAGCGAGCTGCACGTACCGGTCGCTGACGACGCTGGGCGAGACGAGCACCGCGTTGACGTCGGCGGGCACGTCCACGTCGCGGTCCAGCGACATCGTCACGCGCACCGTCCGCCCGTTCGGGGTGACCTCGTCGACGGTGCCCATCGGCACGCCCAGCATCCGCACGTCGCCGCCCGGGTAGACGCCGACGGCCGCGGAGAAGTACGCGGTGACGCGCTTCTCGTTGGCTCCGTAGAACAGCCACCACACGGCGCCGGTGGCCAGCAGCGCGACCGCGCAGGCGATCGCGATCAGGCTGGTGAGGGGTGGTTTCCGGGTGCTCATGGCTTGCAGCCCTCCGGGTTGAGCGGGCCGACGGCGGGCGGAAGCAGGCCGCAGATGTAGGTGTCGAACCAGCGGCCGGTGCCGAGCACGTTGGAGAACACCCTGGTGAACGGCCCGAAGGCCTCGATGCTGCGGCTGAGGTTGTCCTGGTTGCGCTGCAGCATCTTGGTGACCTTGTCCAGCTGGGCCAGGGTCGGGCCGAGCTGCGCGGCGTTGTCGTCGACGAGTCCGCTCAGCTGCGCGGACAGCGCACGGGTGCCGTCGAGCAGCGAGCTGATCTGGTCGCGGCGGTCGCGGATCTCCTCCAGCAGGAGGTTCCCGTCGGCGAGCAGCTTCTCGAACTCCGCGTTGCGGTCGGCGACGGTGCGGGACACGTTCGCGGTGTTCGCCAGCAGCTCCTTGAGCTGCTGGTCGCGCGAGGAGATCGTCTGCGACAGCGCGGAGAGCCCGTTGAGCGCCCCGCGCACGTCGTCCGGGGTGTCGGAGAACGTGTCGGACAACGTGCGGAAGCTGTCGGCGAGCTGCTGGGTGTCGATGCTGCCGACGGTCCGCTGCAGGCCGCTGAACGCTTCGATCACGTCGTAGGGCGCCATCGTGCGGTTCAGCGGGATCGGGTCCGAGGAGGACTGCTCCTCGTCACCGCGCGGGTCCAGCGCCAGGTACTTCTGCCCGAGCAGCGTCTTGATCTTGATCGCGGCCGTGGTGTTGTTCCCGATCCAGGTGTCCTTGACCCGGAACGACACCGCGACGTGATCGCCTTCGAGCTCGACCGAGCTGACGGTGCCGACCTTCACCCCGGCGACCCGGACCTCGTTGTCCGGCACCAGACCGGCGGCCTCGCTGAAGTTCGCCTGGTAGCTGGTGCCGCTGATCAGCGGCAGCCGCTCGAAGTTCATCGCGACGGCGAACCCGATGAGCAGCACCAGGATCCCGGCCACGCCGATCTTCAGCGGATCGCGCTTCTGGAAAGACGTCATGCTTGGCACCTCGGCTGGGTCACCGGCATCAGCGGCAGCGGGATGTTCAGATCACCGATGCCGACCTGGCCGGACAATCCGCACAGGAAGAAGTTGAACCACGCTCCGTGCGTGCCGGTGCGCGTGATGGTGTTCAGCTTGTCCGGCATGTTCTGCAACGTGCGTTCGGTGATCTCTTCGTTGTCGTTGAGGTTCTTGGACAGTTCGCCGAGCCCGGCGATGTCCTGCTGCAACGGCGGCCGCGCTTCGGTGAGCAGTCCGGCGGTGGTGTTGGTGAGGCCGTCCAGCGCGCCCACCGCTTCACCGATGGAGTCGCGGTCCTCGGAGAGACCGGACACGACCTGCTGCAACTGCACGATCAGCCCGGAGAGCTGGTCGTCGCGGGCGTTGACGGTGCCGAGCACCCCGTTGAGGTTGTTGACGACCTCCCCGATCACCTGGTCCTTCGCGGCCAGCGTGGAGGTCAGCGACGCCGTGTGCGCCAGCAGGCTCTGCACCGTGCCGCCCTCGCCCTGCAGGACCTGGATGATCTCGTAGGACAGCTTGTTCACGTCGTCCGGCGACAGCGCCTGGAACAGCGGCTTGAAACCGCCGAGCAGCACCGTGAGGTCCAGCGCGGGTTTGGTCTGCTCCAGCGGGATCGTGCCGCCGGTGGGCAGGTAGTCGTTCGGTGCGCCCGCGCCCTGCTCCAGCGCGAGGTAGCGCTGGCCGACCAGGTTGCGGTACTTGATCGTGGCCCGCACCGACTTGGGCAGCTTGCGCTGCGAGACGTTGAACTCGACCTCCGCGACCCGCCGGTCCACGACGCTGATCTGCTCGATCTGGCCGACCTTCACACCCGAGATCCGCACCTCGTCGCCCTCGTTGAGGGCCGTGGCGTCGGTGAACCGGGCGCTGTAGGACTCCGAGGAGCGCAGGTCGTTGTTCGCGATGGTGATCACCAGGACGCCGCTGGCCAGCACCGTGACGAGCACGAAGATGCCGAACTTGACCAGTGGCCCGAGGATTCCGCGCGCGTTCATCGGTAGCTCACCTCCGCTCCGCGAAGCACCGGTCCGACCAGCAGCGAGCCCCAACCGGGCACGCCCTGGGCGGAGGTGCCCATCGTCGGCGCCAGCACCGTCGAGACCATGTCCCGTTCGGCCGGCGAGTTCTGCAGTCCGAGGTCATCGAGGGCCGGCGCGCTCGCCGACTGCGGCGAGGTGCTCGCCGGGGCCCCACCGCTGGGCAGCAGGCCCTCGTTGCCGGTGCGGGCCGCGGGCGGCGGCACCGAACCGTCGTTGAGCGGACCGTCCGGCGGGTACTGCGGGAACGGCTTGGGGCCGTTGACGAAGTCGTAGCAGCGCGGCCCGCGCTTGTCGCCGTACACCGGCTCGTCCTGGTTCGGGATGTACTTCCCGCGGTTCGGCACGATTTCGAGCGTGATGTGCAGACCCGGCTCCTTGGTGCCGACGCCGAAGGCGTCGTTGATCAGCGGCACGTAGTCGGCCATGCCCTTGAGGAAGCACGGGAACGACGGGGAGTACTTCGCGAGCACGTCCGCGGTGGGCCGCGTCGACTCGCCCAACCTGATGAGGTCGTCGCCGTTGGCTTCCAGGAAACCGGTCGCGTCGTTCGACGTCGTGGTCAGCTGCGAGGTCAGCGACCGCAGGTTCTCCTGCTGGTCCACCAGGGTCCGCGAGGTCACCGACAGATCGCCCAGCGCCTGCAGCACGTCCGGGGCCGCCTGTTCGTAGGTCTCGGCCACGCCCACCAGCTGGCGCAGGTTCTCCTGCAGCTGCGGGACGGACGGGTTGAGCCCCTCGACGTACTGGTTCAGCCGCGTGATCGTGTCGCCGACCTCTTCACCGCGACCGTCGAGCGCCTGGTCCAGCGAATTCAGCGTCACCGCCAGGTCGTCCGGGTGCACCGCCTGCAGCACCGGCATCGTGTCCGCCAGCACCGTCTCCAGTTCCACCGACGCGCGCGTCCGGTCCTGCGAGATCACATCGCCCGCGGCCAGCCGCGTCGACGACGCCTGCTCCGGCACGTCCAGCGACACGTAGCGCTCGCCGAACAACGTCCGCGGCAGCAGCCTCGCCGACACGTTCGCGGGCAGCAGCCGCGCCTTGTCCGGCTCCAGCGCCAAGTGCAGCTCGGCGCCCTCGTCGGTGGGCCGCACCTCGTCGACCCGGCCGATGATCATGCCGTGCGCTTTGACGTCCGACTCGGGCAGCAGCTGGTTCCCGCTGCGCGCGGCCTTGAGCACCACGTCCACGCTGGACTCGAAGGCGCGCTGGTAGGTGGCGATGGTGAAGGCGAAGAACAGCATGATGCACATCAACAGCGACAGACCCAGCAGTCTGCGCCGCGCCGTGAACAATGCGCTGCGAGTACTCATCCCGTGATCCGAACCGTCGTCGTGGTGCCCCAGATCGCGAGGCTGAGGAAGAAGTCGAGCAGAGCGGTCGTCACGATCGCCGTGCGCACCGCGCGCCCCACCGCGATGCCCACCCCTGCCGGGCCGCCGCTGGCGCGGTAGCCGTAGTAGCAGTGCGTCATGATCACCACGACGCTGAAGATGAGCACTTTCAAGAACGACCACAGCACGTCCTCCGGTGGGAGGAACAGGTTGAAGTAGTGGTCGTAGGTACCGGCCGACTGCCCGTAGAGCTGCACCGTCACCGTGCGCGCCGCCAGGTACGAGGTCAGCAGCCCCAGCACGTACAACGGGACCACCGCGACGAACCCGGCCATCACCCGCGTCGTCACCAGGTACGGGAGGCTGGGCACGCCCATGACCTCCAGCGCGTCGATCTCGTCGGAGATCCGCATCGCGCCGAGCTGCGCGGTGAACCCGGAGCCGACCGTGGCCGACAGCGCCAGACCGGCCACCAGGGGCGCGATCTCACGGGTGTTGAAGTACGCCGAGACGAACCCGGCGAACGCCGAGGTGCCCAGCTGGTTCAGCGCCGCGTAGCCCTGCAGGCCCACCACGGTGCCGGTGAACAGCGTCATGCCGATCATCACGCCGACCGTGCCGCCGATCACCGCGAGCGCCCCGCTGCCGAAGCTGACCTCGGTCAGCAGCCGCAGGGTCTCCTTGGCGTAGCGGGTGACCGACTTCGGGATCCAGCCCAGCGTCCGCAGGTAGAACGACATCTGGTCGCCCAGATCGTCGAGCATCTGCAGTGGCCGGCGAGCCACGCTCTTCACGCGCTGCGTCATCGTCGTCATGCCCGCTCACATCCCCTTGGGCGGCACGACCTGGAGGTAGATCGTGGTCAGAATGAAGTTCACCGCGAACAGCAGCAGGAAGGTGATCACCACGGCCTGGTTCACCGCGTCCCCGACGCCCTTCGGGCCGGGCGGCGGGTTCAAGCCGCGGTAGGCCGCGACCACGCCCGCCAGGAAACCGAAGATCAAGGCCTTGAGCTCGCTGATCCACACGTCCGGCAGCTGCGCCAGCGCGTTGAAGCTCGCCATGTAGGCACCGGGCGTACCGCCCTGCATGATCACGTTGAAGAAGTAGCCGCCGAGCACGCCGACGACGCTGACCATGCCGTTGAGCAGCACCGCGACCAGGATCGCCGCCAGCACCCTGGGCACCACGAGGCGCTGCACGACGGAAACGCCGAGCACCTCCATCGCGTCGATCTCGTCGCGGATCTTGCGGGAGCCGAGGTCGGCGCAGATCGCCGAACCACCGGCACCGGCGATCAGCAGGGCCGTCACGATCGGACTGGCCTGCTGGATGATCGCGAGCACGCTCGCGCCACCGGTGAACGACTGGGCGCCGATCTGCCGGGTCAGCGAACCGAGCTGCAGCGCGATGACCGCGCCGAACGGAATCGCCACCAGAGCGGTGGGCATGATCGTCACGCTGGCGATGAACCAGCACTGCTGGATGAACTCGCGGAACTGGAACGGCCGGCGCGGAATGGACCGGATCACGTCCAGTCCCAGTGCGAACAAACGGCCCGTCTCACGCAATCCTCCCGCACCTGGGAAGGATCGTGCGCTTCTCGCCCGCGATCGCGTGGGCGGTGCGCTCACTGCTCACCACCTTTTCGGCGTCCGAACCAACGGCGGCGGGCGCTCACCGGTTCATCATCGGGTTGGAAACCGGACTGGAACGGCGGCTCGCCGCTGCGCGGCCGGGGCCGCGGCGAGGGGCGGGCGTGACCGTGCGCCGGGGCGGATCCTTGCGGACCCGGGTTCGGCGCCGCCGAACCCTGCGGAGCCTGGTTCTGCTGGGGCCGGTTCTGCGGCGCCTGCTGCGGTGCCGCCTGCGGGGCGGGACCGGCGGGCCGGGTGGCCTGCTGCGAGGCGGCCTGCTGCGGCACCCGGGCGACGTCGCCCTGCGGCAGCGAGCCGCTCATCGACGGGGCCTGGGCCGGAGCGACGCCCGCGCGGATGCCGTAGTGCTCGCGCTCCTGGTCGCTCATGCTCTTGAAGATCTGCTGCTGCGCCTCGGGAGTCAGCGAGTGCAGGTTCGCCATCACGCGGTCCTGCCTGCGCCGCACCGCGGTGCGCTCCGGCAGTCCGGGCGAGACGTCGAGCTGCGGGATGATGTCGGGGACGCCCTTGTCGCCTTCGAGCTCGGCGAGCTCCGCGGCCATCTGCCCGGCGTCCTTCTCCTCGCTCATGCCGATCGGGCCCTGCCTGCGGCCGTTGAGGAACTGCTCCACGACCGGCTCGCGCGAGGTCAGCAGCACCTCCCGGGGCCCGTACATCACCAGGTTGCGGCGGAACAGCATCCCGATGTTGTCCGGCACCGTGCGGGCCGTGTTGATGTCGTGCGTGACGATCAGACAGGTCGCGTCGATCTGCGCGTTCAAGTCCACGATCAGCTGGTTCAGGTAGGCCGTGCGCACCGGGTCCAAGCCCGAGTCCGGCTCGTCGAACAGCAGGATCTCCGGGTCCAGCACCAGCGCCCTGGCCAGGCCGGCCCGCTTGCGCATACCACCGGAGATCTCACCGGGCAGCTTCGACTCGGCGCCGATGAGCCCGACCATCTCCATCTTCTCCATGACCACCTGGCGAACCTCGGACTCGTTCTTCCGAGTGTGTTCGCGCAGCGGGAAGGCGATGTTGTCGTACAGGTTCATCGATCCGAACAGCGCGCCGTCCTGGAACAGGACGCCGAACAGCTTCCGGATCTCGTAGAGCTTGCTCTCCGAGCAGTCGCAGACGTCGACGCCGTCGATCACGACTTTGCCCTGCTCCGGCTTGAGGAGTCCCACGAGCGACTTCAGGAACACCGACTTACCGGTGCCCGAAGGTCCCAGCAGCACGCTGATCTCCCCGGTTGGCAGGGTCAGCGACACATCCCGCCAGATGGTCTGCGCGCCGAAGGACTTCGACAAGCCCTCGACCCTGACCTCGACACCCATCCGGCACCTCCGCGTTCCTTCGTTGGCCGCGTTACTCGCTGGCAGCACTCCGCCAGGTGCAGTAGCGCACCCGAATGGGGAGCCTCGCATATGTGACTCGACTAACCGACGTCAGGAGCGTCACACCTATGCAACGAGCGAGACGCGCACAGGTTACTCATGAGTTCACTTGGATTCCCAGAGCAGGACGAAAACCGTTCCGAACTGTCCGAATTCATCGTTCCGCAGACCGAAAAAATCAATGAAATGTGCACGGACGGAAAAATGGCGGACACCCAGAGTGGATGTCCGCCATCGCGTTCCGCACACCGCGTGATCACCGCGGAAACGGCGTGGCGGCGAAAGTGATCCAGTTCTCGGATCACCCGCGAGGATCGTTATCCGATCGATCCGGCCCGGAACGCAGAACGGCCCCGCCGAAGCGGGGCCGTTCGTGAAGTGCGAGCCGTCCGGCCCCGTCCCTGCGGACTCGGAACCGGACGGCGCGAAATCACTTCAGGGAGATCTTGGCGCCGGACTCCTCCAGCTTGGCCTTGGCCTCGTTGGCCTTGTCCTTGTCGACCTTCTCCAGGAGGGCCTTCGGCGCGCCCTCGACGAGCTCCTTGGCCTCCTTCAGGCCCAGACCGGAGACGACCTCGCGGACGACCTTGATGACCTGGATCTTCTTGTCGCCGGCGTCCTCCAGGACGACGTCGAACTCGTCCTGCTCCTCGGCCTCGGCGGCAGCGCCACCGGCGGCCGGGGCGGCCACGGCCGCGACCGGGGCGGCGGCGGTGACGTCGAAGGTCTCCTCGAACTGCTTCACGAACTCGGAGAGCTCGAGCAGGGTCATTTCCTTGAAGACGTCCAGCAGCTCGTCGTTGCTCAGCTTGGCCATGACGGCGTTCCTTTCAGATCTGCGCTCGCCGGGGCGAGCGGTGCGATGTGCGGGCGGGATCCCGGCGCGCGCGGCGTTCCGGGCCGGGACGGATCAGGAGTCCGACTCGGCGCCCTTCTTCTCCTGCAGCGCGGCGGCGAGCCGTGCGACCTGCGATGCCGGGGCTGCGAACAGGCCGGCGGCCTCGGTCAACTTGCCCTTCATCGCGCCGGCCAGCTTGCTCAGGGTGACCTCGCGCGAGTCCAGGTCGGCGATGCGCTCGACCTCGGAAACCGAGATCGCGCGGCCGTCCATGTAGCCGCCCTTGATCACCAGGGCCTGGTGGTCCTTGGCGAAGTCGCGCAGCGCCTTCGCCGCGTCCACCGGCTCGCCCTCGATGAAGGCGATCGCCGTGGGACCGACGAACAGGTCGTCGAGGCCGTCGACCCCGGACTGCTCAGCGGCCCGCTTGACGAGCGTGTTCTTCGCGACGCGGTAGGTCGCGCCCTCGCCGAGGGCGGTGCGCAGCTGCCCCAGCTGCGCCATGGACAACCCGCGGTACTCGGTCACCACGGTGGTGGTCGCGTTGGTGAACCGCTCAGCGATCTCGCCGACCGCGTCGACCTTGTCCTGCTTTGCCATGTCGCCTCCTCTCTTCGAACGACTCGGAATCCGCGGATGGCGGATTCGTAGCCGGTAACCGATCCCGAGGAGACGAAAAACGCCCCGGCGCAGCAGGGCACGGGGCGTACTCAGCACCGGCGCTGCAGAGCGCTCTGGTGCCGCCACGTTCTCCTGCGCGGGCCGCCCGCATCGCAACGGGACCTTCGTTCCTCCCGCCGACGTGCGGCGCGAGGAAAGACCAGCGGTCTTGGGTGGAACTGCGACCAGAGTACGGCAGGCCTCCACCGTCCCGGACAGCACCCCCGCGGCTCACCGGCGGCGATCTCCGGCGAGCCGCTCGCGGCGCGGGCGCGCACGCTCCGGAACCGGCACCGCGCGGCGTCGATCTCGCGGACACCGATCATCGCGCTTGCCCGGCACGGCAAGATGTCAGGCGTGGCCGACCCCAACGAGTCGCACCGCGACGACCGCTCCCCCCGCCCGACGTCCGAGAACGCCCCCGAGGTGGTGGACGCCGAACTGGTCGTGGACCCACCGGACCAGCGCACGCCGCCGGTGAGCGCGACGCCCGACGACGAGCAGCTCCGGCAGTACCAGCAGTTCCTCGAATTCCAGAAGTTCCAGGAGTGGCAGCGCCAGCAGGGCGGCTCCCCCGGCCCCGCCGGGGCGGCCGCGCCCGGCACCGAGGAGGAGCCGCTCACCGCGCCGCGCCCGCCGCGGGGCAGGCCGTGGTGGAAGAAGGCGCTGGGCCTGCTGCGGTTCAAGCTGATCCGGCGGCTCGTCTACATCGTGCTGATCCTGCTGCTGCTCAACTGGGCCATCAGCCACTACTTCGGCGGCAGCGGCGGTGGCGGCGGCGGCAACGGCGGGGCGCCGCCGAACGCCGCGCCGATCACCCCGGAATCCCCGCAGCAGGTGATCCGCGCGCTCTACAACTACGTCGCCCACGATCCCGAGCAGGCCTGCGCGCTGTTCACCGAACCCGGCAAGGCCGCCTTCGCCTACCACTTCCAGAGCGGGGACTGCGCCACCGCGGCCCGCAAGGCCGGCTCGCAGGTCACCGAGCCCAACTCGTTCAGCAGCCCCGGCTTCACCAACGACGTCATGCAGCAGACCGGCGACCAGGCGCTCGTCGACTCCTGCTCGCTGCGGATCTCCGGCGGCCCGCCGCTGGGCGAGTTCCGCATGACCCGGCAGAGCGACGGCGGCTGGCAGATCGACCAGTACCAGCCGACCAGCTGCTCCTGACGCGCGAAAGCGGGCCGCCCCGACAGGGACGGCCCGCTTCGTGGGAACTCAGATCAAGCAGGAGCCTCGGTGAGGTTCCGGGTCAGCGCCGGGTCCACCGGGATGCCGGGGCCCATGGTCGTCGTGAAGGTGATCTTCTTGACGTAGCGGCCCTTGGAGGTGGACGGCTTGGAACGCAGGATCTCGTCCAGCGCGGCCGCGTAGTTCTCCACCAGCTTCTCGGTGTCGAACGAGGCCTTGCCGATGATGAGGTGCAGGTTCGCCTGCTTGTCCACCCGGAAGCTGATCTTGCCGCCCTTGATCTCGTCAACGGCCTTCGTGACGTTCGGGGTGACGGTGCCGGTCTTCGGGTTCGGCATGAGCCCGCGCGGGCCGAGCACGCGCGCGATCTTGCCGACCTTCGCCATCTGGTCCGGGGTGGCGATCGCCGCGTCGAAGTCGAGCCAGCCGCCCTGGATGCGCTCGATCAGATCTTCGGAGCCGACCGCGTCCGCGCCGGCGGCTTCGGCCTCAGCGGCCTTGTCCCCGGTGGCGAACACGATGACCCGGACGGTCTTGCCAGTGCCGTGCGGCAGGTTCACGGTGCCGCGGACCATCTGATCGGCCTTGCGCGGGTCGACGCCCAGTCGCAACGCCACCTCGACGGTGGGGTCCATCTTGACCTTGGCGGTCTTCTTGGCCAGCTCGACGGCCTCCAGCGGCGCGTACAGCCGCGCGCGGTCGACCAGCTCGGCGGCCTGCTGGTATGCCTTGCTGCGCTTAGTCATTCTCTGTCCTTAGAGGTGGATCAGTCGTGGTCGCGTAGGGCTGCGCGAGCCCTCCCACACATGCCGGGTCGTCAGCCTTCGACGGTCAGGCCCATCGACCGGGCGGTGCCGGCGATGATCTTCGAAGCCTGGTCCAGGTCCTTGGCGTTGAGGTCGACCATCTTGGTCTGCGCGATCTCGCGAACCTGGTCCGCGGTCACCTTGCCGACCTTGGACTTGTGCGGCTCACCGCTGCCCTTCTGCACACCCGCGGCCTTGAGCAGCAGCTTCGCCGCCGGCGGGGTCTTGAGGGCGAAGGTGAACGAGCGGTCCTCGAACACGGAGATCTCGACCGGGACCACGTCGCCGCGCTGGCTCTCCGTGGCGGCGTTGTAGGCCTTGCAGAACTCCATGATGTTCACGCCGTGCTGACCCAGCGCCGGGCCGACGGGCGGAGCCGGGTTGGCCTGGCCTGCCGAGATCTGCAGCTTGATGATCGCTGCGAGCTTCTTCTTCTTGGGCGGCATCTCTAGCTTCCTGTGTCTTCGGTGTCCGTTCGCCCGACCCGATCACCGGGCCGGGCACGGGCGGGGACCACGACGGTGGCTTCGCCCGTATCCACGGTAGGTCCTGCCCGGTCCTGCCGTGGCCGCCGGAATCCCCCTGTCGACCCGTCGCGGGACGGCTGCGGGGAGCCGGTCAGATCTTGGAAACCTGGTTGAACGACAGCTCGACCGGCGTCTCCCGGCCGAAGATCGACACCAGCACCTTGAGCTTCTGGTTGTCGGCGTTGACCTCGCTGATCGTCGCGGGCAGCGTGGCGAACGGACCGTCCATGACGGTGATCGACTCGCCGACCTCGAAGTCCACCTCGACCGAGGACTTCGCCGCGGCCGTCGGCTGGGCGGCCTTCTTGCCCTGCTCCGGCTTCGCTTCCTTCTCGGCCTGCGGCGCGAGGAACTTCAGCACGTCGTTGATGCTCAGCGGCGAAGGCTGCGAGGTCGCACCGATGAACCCGGTGACACCCGGGGTGTTGCGGACCGCGCTCCACGAAGCGTCGTTGAGCTCCATGCGCACCAGGATGTAGCCGGGCAGCACCTTGCGCTGCACCAGCTTGCGCTGGCCGTTCTTGATCTCGGTGACCTCTTCGGTGGGCACCTCGACCTGGAAGATGAAGTCCTCGACGTCCAGCGTCTGGGCGCGGGTCTCCAGGTTCGTCTTGACCTTGTTCTCGTAGCCGGCGTACGAGTGCACGACGTACCACTCGCCGGGGGCGCGACGCAGCGCGGCGCGCAGCTCCTCGACCGGGTCCGCCTCCACCTCGTCGGCTTCCTCGGCTTCGGCTTCCTCGCCCGCCGGAGCGTCGTCGGAGTCGTCCGGAGTACCGGCGGATTCCGGGTCGTCGTCGGCGGACTCGGCCGCAGCCGACGTCTCGTCGTCGGCGCCGGTGGCCGCCTCGGTCGAACCGGTGTCCTCGCCGGAGTCGGCGCCGCGAGCGGAGTCGACGTCGTCGGCCTCGGCCGACACCTCGGCCTCGGCCGGCGTACCGGTCCGGGCGGTCAACTCCTGGTCCTCGTGGGAGGTCCCGTCTCCTGAGGTCACAGTGGGTCTCGCTTCCTCTCGTGCGTTATGCGCCGGGTCGATGGCGCGACAGCGGCCCGCTGTTCGCCGCGGGCCGTGGCGCTCAGCCGAACAACCAGAGCACGCCCTTGGCGAACAGCACGTCCAGGCCTGCGACGAACGCCACCAGAATGCTGACGAACACGAGCACCACAAGCGTGTAGGTGATCAGTGCCCGGCGTGTCGGCCAAATGACCTTGCGCAGCTCGGCGACGACCTCGCGCAGGAAGCGCCACACCTTGCGGAACGGCGAGACCCGACCCTTCCGGCCGTCCCGTGCGGGAGTCGGCCGGCCTTTCGACTCAGTTGTGCGGGTGGCACCGGAGTCCGGCCCGCCCGCCCGTTCACCACCCTGCCGGGCGGAAGCACGGGAGGAGCGACGCTCGCGTCGTGCGGCGGCGCTGGAGGGCTGAGCGGCATCGTCCTGCTGCTCGTCCGGCCCCTGCTCGCGGTCGTCGCTCACGCCTGCATCCTCCGCTCACCGTGTGCATCGACGCAGGGGTGACAGGACTCGAACCTGCAACCTGCGGTTTTGGAGACCGCTGCTCTGCCAATTGAGCTACACCCCTTCGCGGCCGTCGGCCGCGACTGAACACACGATACGCCAGCCCCGAATTCGGCCTGCACCGAGCTCGGGTGCGGGTGTACCGGCATCCCAAGACGGGAAGTGTACGGGATCGCTCTGCACCCCCCGCACGCACGCCCCTCTAATCGGAGAACACCGAGGCGGGGAGCGTGCCGCGGCCTTCCGACCTCTGCGAGGATGCTCCCATGGCCGCACCACAAGATCAGTCCGAGCACACGTCGAAGCCGCGGGTCTCCGCCCGCGTCGGAGGGATCAGCGAGTCCGCGACGCTCGCGGTCGACTCGAAGGCGAAGGCGCTCAAAGCCGCCGGGCGGCCGGTCATCGGCTTCGGCGCCGGCGAACCCGACTTCCCCACGCCGCAGCCGATCGTCGACGCCGCCATCGCCGCGTGCTCCGACCCCCGCAACCACCGCTACAGCCCCGCCGCGGGTCTGCCGGAACTGCGGGAGGCGATCGCGGCGAAGACCCTGCGCGACTCCGGCGTGCAGGTCGACCCGAGCCGGGTGCTGGTCACCAACGGCGGCAAGCAGGCCGTCTACCAGGCGTTCGCCGCGCTGCTCGACCCCGGCGACGAGGTCCTGCTGCCCGCGCCGTACTGGACGACCTACCCGGAGGCGATCACGCTCGCCGAGGGCGTTCCGGTGATCGTCCCCACCGACGACGAGTCCGGGTTCCTGGCGACCGTCGACCAGCTCGAAGCCGCGCGCACCCCGCGCACGAAGGTGCTGCTGTTCAACTCCCCGTCCAACCCGACCGGCGCGGTGTACCCGCCGGACCAGGTCAAGGCGATCGGCGAGTGGGCGCTGCGCCACGGCATCTGGGTCATCACCGACGAGATCTACGAGCACCTCGTCTACGGCGCCGCCGAGCACGTCTCGATCACCGCGGCGGTGCCGGAGCTCGCCGACACGTGCGTGGTGCTCAACGGCGTCGCCAAGACCTACGCGATGACGGGCTGGCGCGTCGGCTGGATGATCGCGCCCAGCGATGTGATCAAGGCCGCCACGAACCTGCAGTCGCACCTGTCGTCGAACGTGGCGAACGTGTCGCAGCGCGCCGCGCTGGAAGCCGTGAGCGGGTCGCTGGACGCGGTCGCCGAGATGCGTACCGCGTTCGACCGGCGCCGCCGCACCATCGTCGGGCTGCTCTCCGCGATCCCCGGCGTGACCTGCCCGGAGCCGCAGGGCGCGTTCTACGCGTACCCCTCGGTCAAGGGCCTGCTCGGCAAGGAGATCCGCGGGGTCCGGCCGAGCACCAGCGTGGAGCTCGCCGAGCTGGTGCTGGAGCAGGCCGAGGTCGCCGTGGTGCCGGGTGAGGCGTTCGGCACCCCCGGGTACTTCCGGCTCTCCTACGCGCTCGGCGACGACGACCTCGTCGAAGGCGTCCGCCGCGTCGCCGACCTCCTCGGCGAAGCGCGCTGACCTGAGCCCGCCCGCCCCTCCGGTTCGAACCACCGGAGGGGCGGTCGCGCGTTCAGAGGCCTGTCTTTGTTCTTGAATTTCCAGGTGAGCAGCGTTCGTGGTCGTTGTCCTGTCAGCGGCGAAGCCGCTGAGGTTCCGCCACCCGGCCCACTGCTCAAACCAAGACCAAAGACAGGCGCCCGCGCACGAAGAACGGCCCCGCACGAGGGCTGTGCGGGGCCGTGCGCGCCGATCCGGCTCGCTGCGGGGTGATCACTCCGGGAGGCGCACGAGGGCGCTGGCGCCGCCCAGGACGCCCTGTTCGGCGCTGCGGGCCGTGATGGCGACCTTGACGGTGCCGTCCTCGTTGACCGCGGCGACCTTCCCCGTCAGTTCGAGCAGCGCGCCGACGCCGTCGTCCGGGACGACTACAGGGCGGGTGAACCGCACGCCGTAGTCCACGATCGCCCCCGGATCTCCCGTCCACTCCGACACCAGCCGCCCGGCCAGCGCCATCGTGAACATCCCGTGCGCGATCACGTCCGGCAAGCCCACCTCGGTGGCGAACCGCTCGTTCCAGTGGATCCGGTTGAAGTCCCCGGATGCTCCCGCGTAGCGCACCAGGTCCTCGCGGGTCACCGGGACGTTCAGCGCGGGGAGCTCGTCGCCCTTCGCCACGTCGGACAACCGCACCGTCATACCTGCTCCCCCTGCTCTGCCGTGCCGCGCGCCACCAGCGTCGAGATCGCGGTGCACACCGGCTCTCCGCCGACGGTGGTGATCTCGGCCCGCACCGTGAGGAAGTCGTTGCCCGCGCGGGCCTTGATGTCGTCCACGACCACCACGGTGCGCAGCACGTCCCCGGCCCGGATCGGGCGGTGGTGGGTGAAGCGCTGGTTGCCGTGCACGACCTTGCTGTAGTCGAGGCCGAGCGCCGCGTCGGACACCACGGCGTCGTGCGCGCGCATCGAGAGGATCACGGCGAACGTCGGCGGGGCGATCACGTCCGGATGTCCGGCGGCCTCGGCGGCACCGGCGTCCCGGTGCACCGGGGAGTCGTCCTTGATCGCGTCGGCGAATTCGCGGATCTTCTCGCGGCCGACCTCGTAGGGCTCCGTGGGCGGGTATTCACGCCCGATGAATGACTGGTCTAGCGGCACGGACGCAGGTTACCGATCGTGCCGATCCCAGCCGTCGACAGACGCGCGAAACCCCTCTGCGCATGAAAAACCCGCCGCGGCGGTGCCGGGCGGGTTTCTCGAGTCCAACTGGAGCGCTGCGATCAGCGGGTCTCCTTGTGGGTGCGGTGCGTACCGCAGTTGGGGCAGAACTTCTTCATCGCCAAGCGGTCCGGGTCGTTGCGCCGGTTCTTGTTGGTGATGTAGTTGCGGTTCTTGCACTCTTCGCAGGCCAAGGTGATCTTGGGGCGAACGTCGGTGGCTGCCACAGAGGTGCCCTTCCTCTCTCGTACTGCGTCCTAGGAGGCTCGCTCGACGGACGTGGGCGAACCGATGTGGTAGCGGTGGCCGGACTTGAACCGACGACACAGCGATTATGAGCCGCTTGCTCTACCGACTGAGCTACACCGCCGAGGGAAACCTGTCAGCGTCAGTCACCGAGGTTACCTCATGCAAAACAGCTGCAGCACCCAGATAACCGAGCACCGCAGCTGCTTTCCGAGCCCCAATACGGAATCGAACCGTAGACCTTCTCCTTACCATGGAGACGCTCTGCCGACTGAGCTATTGGGGCATGTCCTTGCGGAGCGATTAGAACTTTACACACCCGCCGAACCGGCTCCGCAGCGGGGGTACCCGTTCGGGGAAACTCCAGTTCAGAGCCGAACCGGAGGCTCCCGGCGCCGAGATCCGCCCGCCGCGGCCGATCAGTGCACGAGTGTGAGCACCGTCTCGGACTTGGGGCCGCGGGCCTTCACGGTCCGGGCCTGCAGCCACGCCTCGAAGCGGTCCTCCGGCAGCGGCCGGGAGATCAGGTAGCCCTGCGCGATGTCGCACCGCATTCCGACGAGCTGGTCCCGGGCCGCGTCGTCCTCGACGCCCTCGGCGACCACGACCAGGTCCAGCGAATGCCCGAGCTCCACGATGGTGCGCACCACGGCCATGTCGCTGAGGTCGGTGCCCATGCCGAGCACGAAACTCTTGTCGATCTTCACCTCGTCCACCGGCAGCGTCCGCAGGTACGCCAGCGAGGAGTAGCCGGTGCCGAAGTCGTCCACGGCCAGCACCACGCCCAGCGCGTGCAGCCGCCGCAGCACCGGCATGGACCGCTCCGGCTCCTCCATCACCGAGGACTCGGTGAGTTCGAAGGTCAGCAGCTCCGGCGGGACGTCGTGGCGCAGCAGCGCCTCCGACACCCGGTCCGGGAAGGACTCGTCGTTGAGGTTGCGCACCGAGAGGTTCACCGCGACCGACATCCGCAGGTCCCGGTCCATCCACTCCCGCACCTTGATCAGCGCGCGTTCCATCACGAAGGACGTGAGCGCGTCGACCAGGCCGGTGGCCTCCACGACCGGGACGAACTCGTCCGGGTCCAGGCGCCCGTACTCCGGGTGCCACCAGCGCACCAGCGCCTCCGCGCCGACGACCTGCCTGCCCGGCAGCGCGACCTTCGGCTGGTAGTGCACCTCGACCTGACCGGTGTCCAGCGCCTGGCGGAACTGGGTGACCAGCTGGAAGCGCCGCAGGAACACCTGGCCCATCGCCGGGGCGTAGCCGCGCACCACGTCCTTCGCGTTGCGCGCGGCGCGCACCGCCACGTCGGCGTGCTGCAGCAGCGTGTCGATGTCGTTCTCGTTCTCCGCGTCGCTCGGCGCCGACGAGGAGTAGCCCGCGACGCCGCCTGCCTCCACGACCAGCCGGTCCAGCGGATAGGACTCGCCGATCACTTCGCAGAGCCGCTCGCCGACCGCGTGCGCCTGCTCCTCGGTGTGATCGCTGAGCAGCACCGCGAACGAGTTGGCCTCCAGCCGTGCCAGCGGCACCTCGGGGCCGAGCTCGCCGAGCATGCGCTGCCCGGCGGCCACCACGATGCGGTCGCCCCAGGTGTAACCGAGCGCCTCGCTGACCGTGGTGAGCAGGTCCAGGTCCACCCGCAGCACCACGGCGGTCCGCCCGGCGCGCAGTTCCTCCGCGGCCATCTCGCGGAAGCCCGCGCGGTTGAGCAGGCCGGTGAGCAGGTCGTGGTAGGCGTCGTGGCGCAACCGCGCCAGCAGCCGCCGGTTGTCCATCGCGGTCGCGAGGTGGCTGGCGAGGGTGTGCAGCAACCGCACGTCGGCGCGGCCGAAACCGCGCCAGCGGCTGACCCGGTCGTGCGCTTCGACGGCGCCGAGCAGCTGGCTCGCTCCGCGCAGCGGCACCACCAGCGACTCGTAGGCGCCGCGCATCCGCAGCGCGCGGCGCACCTCGTCGGGCGCTTCGAGGGTGCGGAAGGAGCGGACGTGGCTGCCGGGCAGTTGCAGCAGCGGGTCGTCGCGCAGGGCGTGCGGCCCGGCGATCCGGGCGGCCTCCGGGAGCGGTTCGCCCGCGACGAGCGTGCTCACCTCGCCGCGCGGGTCGAGGCGCAGCCGCAGCACGACGCGGGTGGCGTTGAGCTGTTCGCGGATGCGTTCGGCGACGGGTTCCCACTCGCTGACGGAGGTGGTGTTCTCCTCCGGTTCGGAGGGGTTGCGCACGGCGGCCTGGCCGGACCGGGCGACGCTGAGGCTCACGTCGCTGAGCGCTTCCAGGTCGCGCTGTTCCCGCAGCAGGCCGGAATAGGCGCGGTAGAGGCCGACGACGGCGACGGCGACCAGGGCCACCAGCAGCCAGCCCCAGCGGGTGCTCTTGGCGACCTCGTAGCCGATCAGCCCGACGGAGGTGTTGAGCAGGCCCACCGCCAGTGTGCGCACCGACAGGCGTCCGGCGGCGCTGACCCGCATCGCGCCGCCGAGCACGTGCAGCGCGGCCAGCGCGAAGGCGCAGCTGATCAGAGGGGAGGTGAGGGTGCCCAGTACCGGCCCGAACCACTCGGGGGCCAGTTCCGGCAGTGCCCGCTGCACCGCGGTGGCGACCGCGAACGGGACCGCGATCTCCAGGCACATCACGCCCGCGTTGTAGACGACGTGGGTCGCGGCGCGGCGGCCGACCTGGGCGCCGAGCCCGGCCAGCAGGTTCGCCGCGAGCACCACTTCGAACGGCGCGGTGAGCAGTCCCAGGATCAGCGGGATCTCGGTGAACGAGATGGTCCAGCCGACGCGCTTCACGTCGACGTCGATGGTGAGCTGCTCGGCGACGAGGAAACCGATGGCCAGCAGCGGGCCGATGTAGAGCAGGCTCGCGTCGTAGCGGAAGTCCAGCCAGGACGAGGTCAGGCCGGAGACCAGCAGCCCCACCAGCAAGGTGCCGAGGGAGAAAGCGGTGAACACCCGCCTGCGCGCCGGATCCACCTCGGCCCGCACCGGCGGACGCGGGGTGTCCAGCGTCGCCTCCGGATCGAGGGTGTGGTGACTCTCGATCATCCACCCTCCTCCTGTCCGGCGACACGAATGTCGCACCGGATTGCCGAGCCGATCGTGACTCACGACGGGCACGATTGGCCAGGGCCGAGTTGCCCGCCGAACGCCGTCAAGATCTTTTTTCCTGGCGCGCGATGTGCGATGGGCGACCTGGCCACCTGCACGGACATCGAACTGACCAGCGCCTTCGACTCCGACCATCCTGGCGGTTCGAATGGCGAGTTGTCGCCGGGAACTCGCGCCGCGCGATGTGAAAAAGGCCGCAGCAACCGATCAGTGACCATGCGGAGAGTATCCATGGAACACGATCAGTGATCACAGTTCCGTCAATCGGAGCAACGGTTCACAGCAAACCTAGTTCGTCTACGTAATCACGCAAGGCACGATCCAGATCGGCCAGCCCCGACTCCTCCGTCGGCAGGTGTCCGGCCCCGTGCAACGAGGCGAACCGACCGGCCGCGCCGAGCCGGTCGAAGAACTCGCGGGACAACCGCGGCGGCGTCCAGCGATCTTCCGCCGGGTGGGCCAGCAGCACCGGTGGCCCCGCGTAGTCCTCCGGTTCCGCCGCCGGGGCGGAGAGCAGGAAACTGCGCAGGAATCCCAGAGACATCCAATTCCCGCCGCCCAGCGGGTCCGCCCAGATCGCGTGCGCGAACTGGGCGTGGTTCGACATCGCGGCGATGTTCACCAACCACCGAACCGGCGCCCACGCCGGTGGCAGCGGCATCGGCAACGAGCCCGGCAGCAGCCCGAGCAGCCCGACCCACCGGCCCAGCTCCGGGGTGGTCGCCAGCATCCGGCGCACGTCTTCCCGGCGCGGATCCGCGAGCCCGGTCGCGACCACTCCCGCGATCGAGCCGTCGGTGCCTGCGCGTGCGGCGACGTCGTAGGCCAGCCGCCCAGCGGACCCCACCCCCATCAGGACGATGGGGCGCTGATCCGTTCGCCGCTCCGCCGCGACGAGGTCGGTCACACAACGCAGCCAGCCGTCGTAGGTCACCTGCCGCAGACCGCTGGCGGTGAGCCCGAAACCGGGCAGGTCGGGCGCGAGGAACTCCAGATCGGCGAGCGCGGGCAGCCTGCCGTACGGCATCAGCATCCGGCCGTAGCCGCCGATGCCGTGCAGCGCGATGAGCTTCGCCGGGGCTTGCGGGCGCGGGATCCGATCCAGGTGCACCCGTCTGCCGCGCCAGGACCACCAGCTCTCCACCGGGAGGCCGTCGCCGGTCAACGCGGCGGGCTCCCCGTCCGGACCGCGACCCGGGTCGCCGTCGAAGCTGAGTCCGCTCGGGAAGTACTCCTGGTAGCGGAGCCAATGCCGGTGCTCCGCGTAGGTGGGACCGACGACGATGTCGGATCCTGGTTCGGAAACTGCTCGCACACCTCGAAAATACGGAGTGGCCGACCCGATGCGCATCAGCCATGAGCAGGCACGCTACTGGTTCAGCGCGGCGCGAGTGGCCCGGTTGGCGACGGCCGACCCGGGTGCTCGGCCGCACCTCGTGCCGGTGACGTTCGCGGTCGACGGGGACGTGGTGGTGACCGCCGTCGACCACAAGCCGAAATCGACCACGTCCTTGCGCCGGCTCCGCAACATCGAGCAGAACCCGCAGGTCACGTTGCTGGCCGACGAGTACTCCGAGGATTGGGAGCAGTTGTGGTGGGCGCGCGCGGACGGCATCGCCGAGCTCGCCCCGGCCGCGTCGCACCCGGAGTCGGTCGAGGCGCTCGCCGCCAAGTACGAGCAGTACCGGCAGCGCCCACCGCACCTGACGCTCATCGTCGTGCGGGTCCGGCGCTGGAGCGGCTGGAGCGCCAGCGGTGATCACTCTCACGGTTAACCGGAGCGAGCGCTGCGATCGGCCGACGAAATCCACCCGTTCGCTACCTCCGGTGCGTCCGACCGCCATCGAATCCACCTCACCCCAGCAAGTAGAAGCGGTGGCCCTGGTCGTCCGCGCACGTGGCGAGGCGCCCGTACGGCATGTCCTGCGCTTCACCCGCCTCACCACCGTGTTCCCGCACCCGGTCGAGAGCCGCGTCGAGATCGTCGACTCGGAAGCACAAGTGCACGTCGTGGGGCTGCCCGCCGTGCAATCCGGCCATGGGCCGCACGCCCTCGATCTGCCAGCCGTCCGCGACGCCGCCCGCCGCGAACCGCCACCCGAGCACGGCGCCGTAGAACGCCTTCGCGCGCGCCGAGTCCGGTGTGGCGATGGTGAGGTAGTCGATGTCGCCGTGCCGCGATTCCCGTGGAGGTTCCGGCGCTCGCGCAAGGTCAGTGCCGCCTGGTGGTGCGGGCCGAGTCTGCCCAGCACCTCTCGCGCCCACAGCCGCACGTCTCCTCGTCGTACCGACCGAGCTAGCGCTGCCGCGGGATCCGGTTGCGCCTGCGGTCGCCTCACGCCCTCATAGTCGTTCGGGAAGGTGCTGCTCCGACGCCCTTCGAGTGACGTCACGCGGGCACCGGAGGCGCGACCCGTTCCGAACGGCCTCGTAAGCTGCCGCACGTGTCGGAAGAGCAGGTGCCCACGAACGAGCTGTCCCGCTTGGCGGTCGCGTTGGACGTCGTGGACGCGCGGGCCGAGCTCAACCACCGCTACCGGCGGCTGATCACCGACTCGCGGGCGGCGCTGGAGGGCTCGCAGGTCCGGCTCACCCAGGCCCGCGGGATCGCGAAGAAGCTGATGGTGCTGGTGAAAGCCGCCGGACCCGAGTTCGTCGACGGGCTCCCGGAAGCCGAGCGGACCGCGGTGCGGGACGGACTCGCCCAGGCGGACGTCCTGATCTACCGGGGTTGATCACCCCGCGGCGAAGCGGTCGGTGACCGCGACCAGCTCCGCCGCCACCGCGCCACCGCCGTGCCCGGCGTCGTCGATGAGCCGCAGATCCGCGTCCGGCCAGGCCCGCGCCAGCCGCCAGGCGATGTCCGGAGGACTGCTGACGTCCCGCCTCCCGTGCACCAGCACCCCCGGGATTCCGGCGAGCCGCTGCGCGCCCCGCAGCAGTTCGCCGTCCTCGAACCACGCGCCGTGCCGCCAGTAGTGCGTGACCAGCCGCGCGAACGTCATCCGGAAGTCCGGGTCGTCGTAGCGGGAATCCGGACGCGCGTGCCCCACCTCGACGTGCGCCTCCTCCCACCGGCACCAGTCCCGCGCGGCCCGCGCCCGCACCGCCGGGTCCGGGGCGTGCAGCAACCGGTCGTAGGCGTCGACGAGCCGCCCGTCCCGCTCCGCCTCGGGAACTCCGGCGCGGAACCGGTCCCACTGCTCGGGGAACACGCGCGCCATGTCCTGCGTGATCCATTCGACCTCGCGGTGGGTCGTCGTGCAGACGCTGAACAGCACCAGTTCTGTGACGCGCTCCGGGTTCCGCTGCGCGTACGCCAAGCCGAGCGTCGAGCCCCACGAGCCGCCGAACACCATCCAGCGCTCGACACCGAGGTGGTCCCGCAGCAGTTCGACGTCCGCGAGCAGGTGGTGCGTGGTGTTCGTGGCCAGGTCGGCGCCCGGTTCGCCGGCGAGCGGCGTGCTGCGCCCGCAGCCGCGCTGGTCGAACAGCACGATCCGGTAGGCGTCCGGATCGAAGTAGCGCCGCCACCCCGGCGTGCACCCCGACCCGGGTCCGCCGTGCAGCACCACGACCGGTTTCCCATCCGGATTCCCGCAGCACTCCCAGTGCACGGAGTGGCCGTCACCGACGTCGAGCCGTCCGCTCGCGTGGGGTTCGATCTCGGGGTACATGGTCCCTCCCGGCACGGACGCTACCGAGAGCGCCCGGACCGCGGCAGCGGCCGATCAGGGCGGAATTCGCACTGTCGTTCGCAGCCCCGCACCCCGCATACTTCGAGTGCTCGACATCTGAGAAGAGGAGGTTCCGGTGAGCCCGGAACGGCAGTCGCACATGGATCTGGCAGGCCTCACCGGCGACCCGGACACGAACGGCCCCAACGCGGCCCGGATGTACGACTACTACCTGGGCGGTTCGGCGAACTTCGCGGTGGACCGCGCAGCCGCGGAGGAGCAGATCGCGACGCTGCCCAGCGTGGCCACCACGGCACGTGCGAACCGGGCGTTCCTCGGCCGCGCGGTGCGGCTGTGCCTGGACCTCGGCGTGAACCAGTTCCTCGACCTCGGCTCCGGCGTCCCCACCGTGGGCAACGTGCACGAGATCGCGCACCAGATCGACCCGACCGCGCGGATCGCCTACGTGGACCGCGAACCGATCGCCGTCGCCCACGCCCGCCGCCTGCTGCGCGACGAGCCCCGGGTCTCGGTCACCCAAGCCGATCTGACCGCCCCTCGGACGGTGCTCACCGCGCCGGGCGTGACCGAGCTGCTGGACTTCACCCGGCCCGTCGCCGTGCTCGCGATCAGCGTGCTGCACTTCGTGCGCGACGAGCAGGACCCGGCGGCGATCCTCGCGACCTACCGCGACGCCTGCGTCTCCGGGAGCGTGCTCGCGCTGTCGCACACCACGATCGAGAACCTCGCCCCCGCCACCGTCGACCGCGGTCTGGCCATCTACCAGCGCACCTCCACGCCGGTGATCCCCCGGCCGCTTTCCGCGGCGCCCGCGCTGCTCACGGGCTACGAGGTCCTCGAACCCGGCCCGGTCCGCGTCACCGCGTGGCGCCCCGACGTCGACCCCGACGCCTCCGAACCCGTCGCCAACACCTGGGCCGCATTCGGCATCCTCCCCTGAGCCCGGCCCCGCGATTCACGGAAACCCCGCATTTTCGAGCGCCACGAAAACGCCGCGAAATAGGGCCACCGCACTAGTCGGAACACCATTTCCTCCGCATTCGGCACTCGGATCCAGCCAAGGCACGAGCAAGGGAGCTCGCCGCCACCTGCCACCGCGGCACGGCACCGTGTTCGAGGGTCGACCGTCCGCGGAGACCGAGGTCGCGGCGGCGCGCGAGCGGGTCGCGACCTGCTGCACGACCGGCGCCGCCTCGCGACGCCTACCAGTGAGAGCAGCTCGAAGCAACCGCACTTGGTGCCGGACGGAATTGCCCGTGTGAAAAGATCGGCGGCATGGGAAACAACGTCTACTTCGACATCACGATCAACGGCGAGCAGGCCGGCCGAATCACCTTCCAGCTGTTCGACGACACCGTCCCCAAGACGGCGCAGAACTTCCGCGAACTGGCGACCGGCCAGCACGGCTTCGGCTACCAGGGCTCCGGCTTCCACCGCGTCATCCCCCAGTTCATGCTGCAGGGCGGTGACTTCACGGCGGGCAACGGCACCGGCGGCAAGAGCATCTGGGGCGGCAAGTTCGACGACGAGAACTTCAGCATCAAGCACACCAAGCCCGGCCAGCTGTCCATGGCCAACGCGGGCAAGAACACCAACGGCTCCCAGTTCTTCATCACCACCATCGCCACCACCTGGCTGGACGGCAAGCACGTCGTCTTCGGCGAGGTCGTCGACGGCCTGGACCTCGTGACGAAGATCGAGAAGCTGGGTTCGCAGAGCGGCACCCCCCAGGCCGACATCAAGATCGCCGAGTCCGGCGTCCTCTGATCCCGCACCGACGCGCGAGCAACCGCGCGCCCCGCCGGTCTCGGCCCGACACCGGGCCGAGACCCGCTCGGGGACTGGTCTGCGGCTTCAGCACGGAACCCCGTCAACCCGAGCCGACCTGAGCACAACGCACAACGCCCGATGAACATGTTCTTGCAGTTCACCGGCCCCTTGTGGCTGACGTAGGATTCGAACCTCCGAAACGTGCGCCGCTGATTCACAGCGCCGCCCAGCGAACCGCGTCGAACAGCCGCGCTCCTCTCTCAACGAGACCGAACTGAGCGCCAATCGGGGCGTCCGCGGTAGTTCCAGCAGCGGGCGTGACCGCGCACATCACGCCCGTCCACGTCGCTTCCGCCTTCCTAGCTCGATCAGACTTGCGCCCAACAAGAGCACGGCAAGGATTGCAAGCCCCCACAAGACAAGCTCCGGAAGCAAGGGCGACGAAGTGGTCGCCGACAGCAAGGCGACCAGCGCCAGTGCCATGACGACTGCCGCAGCTACCAACAACCGTGACAATATGTGTTCCACGAGCACCTCGAAATACGGACCGTTCACGATGACAACCTAGAAGGCGTGGAAACTTGCTTCTCCACCAAACATATTCTTGACAAGGCAGTATCACCACAAGTCCTGAAGAATTCCTATCGGACGATCATTGTGCGCTGCAAGTGCGGGCTAAATTCGTGGAGCCAAGCCCAACGCGCCAGGTCGGCATAAATTTAACCACTGACAGATTTACTCAACACCCCGACCACCCCGCAGATGGTCCCGAATCCGCGCATGACGGAATTGATAAGACGCACCATTTCTGCGCAGCACCCCACGCCGATATGCGTCTTCGAGGAAAAGCTTCGGACGCCACGGCAATCGCCCTGTCAAGGGCAACCACAAGCGCACGAACAGCAACCAGATACCCCACGCCGAGAGGGCGATCCTGGCCAGTCCACTTAGGATGGCTATCCCGATGCCAACTTCGAAGCCTTCCTCAAAATCGACCACGATTGATCCGTACATGAATCCAACCACAAGCCCTACAACAAGAACAACGGTTACTGTTCGGACGAGCGTGACCACACGGTCACGAGCCAAAAGAACCCAAGGAGTGGTGGCATCAGGGCCGAAGGGGTCTCCAAGAGCGGTCACGACAACATTCACCAGTCCATACACTAGACCGAGGATGACTCCGCAACCGAGCCCGACCAAAAACGCGTATATCGAACTACTTGCAATCCCATCCGCAATCCCACCAAACACCCCAACCGAAATCCTATGCAAAGGAGTGGCCGCTAACCCGCCCCCCGACTCGACCATAATTCCAATAGCAATGGCTACCACGAATCCGCCAGCGGATTCGGAGAAAAAATTCTTAACCCTTGTCAGCCAGGAACGTTGAGCACGACCTTGCCTACGCGCAAACAGGCGCAGTCTTTCCGGCTCCCGACCTAGACGACCACGAACAAATTTTGACTCATTTACAAGCCCGACCGCCATTCCAGTCGCGAGCCCACCAGTGATCCAGAACGTGAGCCCGAATGCATATCCGGAAGCACTAAGCGCAAAACCAGCCACCTCTCCGAACATGCCCTTGCTGAACACGTCACTTCCGAACATCGCGAGCATTGCGTACCCACTCCAGTACACGCCGTGCCCGATCATTCCGAGCACGAGGGCCAACCCGGCAGAGGTGACAAGGATTCGGGTGGACCGGCGGAGAGTGACAGGTAGGCGCCACCAGTCGAGGTCGTGAGCGTTGCGGTCTTCGAGGTGGTTGGCAAGGTATCCGAGCCAGCGACGGGCTCGGTACGACCCCGGACTCAGGCCTTCTGCATCACCCCCGCGCGTACGGCGTTCGTAAACGGCGTCGAGGTAAGCGCCTAAAAGATGGTCTTCGATAGATTCACTGCTGGGAAACTGCAGAGAATCTAACAGAGCGGGAGGGCGATGATCTCGTGAATTGCCGTGGACGGTCTCAGCAAGAGTGACCATTAAAGGCGTAGTCAACACGCGGGCAAGGTTCCGGCTCGCCGTGTCGTCAGGTTGTGTGCGCAGGTGGTCGAACACCGCGTCCCATTCCACGCTGCGGGTTCTACTGACCCTGCGGCGCAAGTAATGGTGAGCATCTTCAAGGGAGAGGTTCTCAAGTTCGATGGCCGCAGCGCCGCCAATGGCCTTAACTCCACGGGTAGCCCGTGCGTACTCGTCCGGCCGACTCGTGAGGATCAGTGGCACATCGAACCTGCTGATCTCGCCAATCGCGGCACGACGGTGCTGCTCGGGAAGCTCGTCGAACCCGTCTAGAACAGGCAGAATTAGACCGCGCTCGACGAGAAGATCCGCTTGTCGCTTTCCGGTAATGATTTCACTGGCGCCCAAAAACGAGAAATCACGTGCGAGCTGCTGCCCGATCCAACGCGACAACCCGGTGGCAGGATTCCATTCACTGAGACTGAACAACACCGGCACCGGATCGGCGTCCCCGATCAGGTCTAGAATAAGGCGGTGCGCAAGAACCGTCTTGCCTGTACCTGCACCACCCAAGATCACCAGCCGCTTCGACTGAATAGCCTTGTACGTAGTTCGGATCGCGGTGAAATGCCCCGCCAGCGACAGCACCTCGGAACTACCGTGAATGTTCTCCCAATGATCGAGCAAGTCCTCCGTAGCAGTGTGCCAGCGCACGGACAACGCATCCCTGTCACGGATTCCCCACTGGCGCAGCTCTTGGGCACTCTGCGTTCGCACCTCGCCTGCGAGATGCCGAATGAGCTCTGCTTGCAACGCATCGACGCCCTGGCGATGTTCGCGGGGGAGCATGACGACATCACCATGCACTGCACCAGCCTGGAAAACATTTCCGGCGACGCTGGCCCACACCTCGTTGTGACTCACCACCTCGCCAATTGTGCCGCACCACATACGCGCCGCGGTCTACGGCAGCCGAGTCCACGCCAGGAGACGACAACCTCCGAAATCGCCGAGCCTCCTTCGGTACCGCCTGCCCTGGCCTCCCGACTTATGTCGGGCGGTCATGTTCGTCGAACGAACTTGGCAAGGGCATCGTCGTCGCACACTGCGGTGTTTCCAACTGCACAGTGCCGCTGACCGCTTGGACGACCGTGGTCTCCGGTAGGGCTTCGACGAGACGCGGCTGCTCAAGCCGATGGCCGGATGGCAGAGATCGGCAGCGCGACCTAAGACCCGCTCACAAACTGTGGCACGTATATGGCACAGACACCCGTCAACGGCCGTAGTCAGCCGGACATGACCGGACAACACAAAACGGCCCGGTGACCCTGTCTTCGCAGGTCACCGGGCCGTTGTGGCTGGTGTGCCAGGTGGAGGATTCGAACCTCCGAAGCTTGCGCGGCTGATTTACAGACCACGCGACGCGGGGCGCTGAACTGCAAAGATGCTGGCTCTAGCTCGAATCTGGGCACAGATTTGGCACAGCGCACGTTAAACCTGCTTCTTGGGGCTCGCTGCAACCGGACGGTGAGGTCTGCGTTCCCGATACAGCGGGCCGCCGACCTACTGTCTTGCAGATCGACGACGGCGGTGTCAGTAGGCTGGCATGGGCGCAAGTCCTTGAACAGCACGTACACGAGGCCGAGGCTGTAACGGCCCACTACCACACGAGCTTGGCCCGCAGCCCACATCCGTGAGGACGTGAACGCCCAGCTAAGCACTCAGAACGCGCCCCTCGTACTCCGTTCGGGTGACACTTAACCATCGCTGCCAACTGGACGATGACAACTGGCACGATACGGCACGGTATCGCGTTGAATCGGATACTGGAATTAATGAACCAAAACAGCATTGCAGCCCAGGGGGCTAGGTTGAGCGATACGGAAAAAGCTGCAACACCAGAAAGCGTCATTCCTGACGTGCAGCCAGCCAGTTACGACCCTATGATTTGCAGTTCCCTGACGGGCTTCGGCCTGAGCGCCGCTTCTATGGCACGAGCGGTGGCAGCTCGCGCGGCGGGCTGGGTCGGCGTGGCCGTTTCCGCCGGGTGTGCACTCCAAGAGGCCAAAGAAGCAGAAAAGAATCTTAGCCCCGAGGATCGAGCATACCTGCAAAGTGAGATCCGCCGATTCGCCAACATGACCAGCGACCAGAAAATGGAGTCCTTGGGATGCGTGAAGGTACACAACGAGGACCCCGGCACAGATAGCGCGAGCACACAGGGATATTACTGGAAATGCCCGACGGATCACGACTGAGAATCCCATGAATTCACTAATCTTGGGCATATTCACCTTGAGCTCGATCCTGGCCCTGGTTACGCACATGCTTGTACTGGAACGGACGAGCACTCCCACCAGGCCCGAAAAGGCATGGCTCACCGTAGTATCGGTGATATGTCCGATCGTTGCTCTCGTCGTGGGCCTCACGAGCGGAACGTCCGCAATGTTCATGGCTTGCTATCTCGTAGCGCCAGTGCAGTACGGGACAGGAAAGCTTATTTTCAGTCGCCCAGTTTGATCAGCAGAAAAACCTGCGCAGCTCTCACGATTCAGTGCGCGATCCCAACTGGCGACTAAGCACCATGGATCCCGGCGGGACTACCTGCCGGGATCCATTTTTTCGCAAGAAGATAATGTGACATCACCCCTTTCAGGGCGCTCGCTTTCGCGGGCTCGGGTTGGCGCGGGGCCGTTCAGCACGTCCGTAAAGGCTGGCCAGGGATCATGCCTGAACGGTCCCGTATTCGAGCAGATGAGACTAGAACTGAGACTGACTGTGGGCCTAGCCTGTCGTCCTCCGCCTCTGCACAATCGTTCCCCACGTCGCCGGGTGTACCAGGGCCGAGGATTCGAATCTCCGAAGCTTCCGCGGCTTATTTACAGAGTACCGCCCACAGAGCTCTGAAGTGCGAAAACTTCGTGGCATCGATCAATGTGGCCAACGACTGACCAGACGCTCCATCATGCGTCCGCACTAACACTACCCAGCCAAGCCTCCGGGCTCTCGCTTTCGAGCTCTGTCCTGTTCGATAACGTTCACGGTGGTCGTTGTGACTGACGAGCGATACTTCTCCCACAGACGCGAGCGCGGACGAACTCCAACGAATGCAACCGTAAGCGCAACCGGCACCATCGGGCTAACCCGCGATGCCGGGCAGCCCTGCTGAGCGGCAGGCCAAGCGAAAGCTCAGAACTAGATCGGTGAAAATATGGCCCGCGGTTAGTGATCGTCTGGCACGCTCCCACTTATGTTCAGTTTCCTACGGAAGCGCGGCCGTGTGACGGACGACGAACCCGAGCACGTGCCCGTGATGCCTGCTTGGTCGATCTGGGCTGGCGCTGCCGTCTTGCTAGTAGTCGGGACACTCGCGGTCTGGCTACTTCTCAGCCTCTACGGCGGCGGCAGTGCGCAAGACAAGATCCAGCTAGAGATCATCAAGCTAGCCGGAAGCATCGTTGTCGGCACAGGTGGAGCCGTTGCCCTGTTTTTAGCCGCACGTCGACAACGCACGACGGAGCTTGACCTCGCCCAGAAAGCCCGGACCGCAGTCGCCACCGAACATGACGCCACAGAGCGCCGGGTCACCGAGCTCTACGCTGCCGCCGCTGAACAACTTGGATCAGACAAGGCCCCGGTTCGGATGGCGGGTCTATATGCACTAGAGAGACTGGGACAAGCGAATCCAATTCACCGACAGACAATCGTTGACTTAATGTGTTCATATTTACGAATGCCATTCTCTCCAAGTAACTTCGAAAGAGATACCAGTCCGATAGAAAACCTTGAAGAGAAACGCAAGAGGGAAATCCGCCCCCGGGTGAGCATATTCGAACTCGATGGTCAGTATTTTGAAACGGAAAGTCCAGGGTTAGCTGCTTTCGTGAGCCGTCAGCCGAAGCCGGAACTGGCAATCCAGGACGAGGAAGCTATTCAAGAAATCCAGGTGCGGCAGACAGTGCAGCGCCTGATTGGCTCGCACATCCGGCCAAGTCGGCAAGATAAAGACTCAGGAAACCAATTCTGGGAAGACATTGACCTCGACTTGTCTGAGGCTACATTGTTTCAGTGGTCGATGGATCAATGTTGTGTTCGATCTGCACAGTTCAGGGAAACCCGTTTCGTCGGCGGCACGTACTTTGTTGGATCTCGCTTCAAAGGAGAGGCGTCATTTGATGAGTCACGATTTTTCGGAGGGGTAACATTTAAGGGGGCCAGCTTTGAAGGTGAACTTTGGTCCACTGGCACGGTATTCGACGGCGTCAACTTTTCCAGCGTCGAATTCTTTGATGGAGCAAACTTCGGGGACGCCACTTTCAATGAGATGGCTATATTTCGATCGGCATCATTTCATGGCGACGCATCATTTCGAAATGCCTACTTCGGCGAGGGTGCAAAATTTGCCCATGTTGATTTTTACAAGGATGCATCGTTTGATCAAGCTCAGTTTCTAGACGCGAAAGCGGCGCATCCTTCGGAGATCCCCAGGGAGGCATGGTTTGGCAGCTGTCGCTTTCATTCGCTTGCGCATTTCCATGATTCATATGCGTTCGCAAGAACAACAGGGGAAGTGTGGAGCTCAATTCCCAACTGGGAGGCACAACTAGTGGATAACGAAATAGAAGATAACTACGAAAGAGTTCTCATGGCTATGATACCAAGAGGGGTCGAGAATTGATCACTGTTCCGACGCCGATCAGCGCCGGCCAACGCTCGGACTCAATCCAACAGTCGTCGAACTCCAGCATTTCCTGTCGCTTTGATTCGCGCAAATTCATTCTCAGCCTCAGAGTGATCCAACTTTTCGAGAAGCTTTTGTATTTCGCGCTTGTGGGATGCCGAAGTGTGCGGATAGTTTAGCTGATCCTCCAAAGTTTTTCGCGCCCGCTTTACTTGAGATCGTTCATTGTACCACTCAAGCCGAAGCTTTAGCTGAAAAAATGCCGAGCTTCCGAGCACAGTAACGACTGGCGTCAGGAGAACAAGAACCTGCCCAAGCATGGTTTGCAGGCCAATATAATGGGCCAACGAAACTACCGCCGATCCGCTACCAAACCCCCCGACTCCCGCAGCAGGAAAAGAATTGTATTTCCCTTTAGGGGCGGTTGTCGCATTCTGCTCGATTTGCGAACCACTTACGCCTTGAGTCATTTCGCCGAACCCCGATTCACAGGATGGCGCTGCAAGTAGCCCTTTACAAACTCCTCAGCCTGGCGCGGATCATCAACATCGATTTCGACCAAACCGACGTCGTCTCGTGATTCGGCGGGATTTTTCGGCGTCCATCTCGCTGCGAATGTCGCGCTTGCGGCAACCAGCAGCGCGACCACGCTGGACAAAGGGGCA
Organism: Saccharopolyspora sp. NPDC002578; assembly: GCF_053592695.1. Classification (NCBI taxonomy): domain Bacteria; kingdom Bacillati; phylum Actinomycetota; class Actinomycetes; order Pseudonocardiales; family Pseudonocardiaceae; genus Saccharopolyspora; species Saccharopolyspora sp. NPDC002578. The sequence continues at coordinate 52,775 of NZ_JBSFWJ010000030.1, forward strand.
ACAGTGCCTGCCGCAAGATCAACGACCACGCCGATATCCATGCACGCAGTGTATTCCGAACGCTACCGAAAGCGACAGGGTGGCACCACTAAGCGTGCCGCGACTTCCTAAGCGTGGCCTCGCCCTTGCGCAGCCTTGCGAAGTTCTGCGCGGACAACGTCGAGATCAAACTTGTAGCGACCCCCAGGAGTCACGAGCGCGACCGAGATCAAACCTTCGTCGGCGTAGCGGCTGATGGAGCGGCGGGAGATTCCTAGCTCCTTCGCCAGCTCGCCGGAGGACAGCAGCCGCTTGGTCACGTGCTGAACGTATGGCTGCGGCGTGTCCTCTGCTGCCTCTCTGGCCTGCATGGCCTCATTGGCCTTACAGTTGGCCTACTTGGCCTCAATGTCCGTTTTGGGGGTGGCTGGTGGATCGCAGTACGTGGGTGGTTGGGGTCGGCGGGTGGATGTACGTGTGGCCGCACGGCCGGGAGGTTCAGGTCTACGGCGGGACGGAGTACGTCCGGCGACTGACCGGGGAGCTTCGGGAAGCTGAGCCGTTGCGGCGGATTCAGGTGGGGCGGTTCCCGACTTATGAGGACTTTCAGGAGTGGTGCATGGCCGAGCGCCGCGAGCGTGAGGCTGCTTGTGCCCCTCCCGTCATCCCCCGCCGACCGGGAAACTAGCTCTCCGGTGATCTCAGGGCGCCATGAGAAGCCCTATGCCGAGCGCGTCTTGGGCAGGGGTCTACCGCAGTCACGTGCACGTCAGGGCACGAATCGAAAGGTAACGTGAGCACGCATGGAGTTGGTACCGCAAGCTGCCGAGACGGCCGAACGTTTCGTCGCGCCGCTCGGCCGGCGCTGGCTGCACGTTCAAGCCGTCGCCTCCCGCGCGACGGAGTTACAGGAAGCGCTGCCTCCCGAGGACCGCGACACGCTGATCGCGGCGGCCTGGCTGCACGACATCGGATATGCCGAGGAGGTCGGGCATACCCGCTTCCACCCGCTGGACGGTGCCCGATACCTGCGGGAACAGCAGTGGCCGGAGCGCATCGTGAACCTCGTGGCGCACCACTCCGGCGCCCGGTTCGAAGCAGCCGAACGCGGACTTGACCACGAACTCGCAGAGTTCCCGTTCGAGGACTCCGCCTTGCTCGACGCCCTGGTAACCGCTGATCTCACGACCGGCCCCGCCGGCCAACGGCTGACCTACTCCGGGCGGATCGACGAGATTCTGAGCCGGTACGCCCCAGATGACCCCGTGCACCGCACCTGGATCAAGGCACGCCCGGTGCTCGCTGAAGCCGTGGCGCGCACGGAACGGCGGCTGGCCGAGGATCAGCCCAAGTAGGGCTGCGTTCGGGTCTCGTCCAGGGCATGATCGATCCGCAGGCGCATCGACGCGTGAATGGTCAGCTGATCGAGGTCCGCTGGGGCGACCCAGCGGACCGCCTTGGTTTCGCTGCCGTCTTCCCGCGGCCGACCGCCGGTCCAGCGAGCTTCGAAGCACAGCGAGAACTGTTGCCGCACTTCGCCATCGGTGTAGGCCATGACGTGGCGCGGATCGGTGTAGGTGCCGACCAGCCGCATGACCTCGACGTCCAGGCCGGTCTCTTCCTGAACTTCCCGCACCACGGTGTCCGTGATGGACTCCCCCGCGTCATGGCCGCCGCCGGGCAGCGCCCACAGGTCGTTGTCGACCTTGTGGATCAACAGCACCTCGCCAGCGGCGTTGCGGATCACCGCGGTGACGGACGGGACCACCGAATTCGCCTTCGGCGCGTCCGGGTCGTTGAAGTAGTCGACGCGAGCCACTGGCTTCTCCTCACAGCGTGTCGGATTCGGCTTCTTTCCAGACCCGCTCGAAGGACTGCATGTAGTGCTCCCACATCGGCCCGTCGGGAACCTTCCGCAGGTGCATCACGGGGCACTCCCCGGCGAGCGCCCCGAAAGCGTGCCCGTTGACGAGCAGCTGGTCATCGAAGCGGTAGAGCGAGTTGTACAGGATCGTTCCGTGCGTGCGGACTTCAACGTTCGGCAAGCTGGAGACCTTGCTCAGGTACCGCCGCATCAGCTGAATACGACCTTCCAGGCCGCCGGTCGTGCCTTCCTCGACGGCCCGCTGAATGACGGCTGGGGACGTTTCATCTCCCACGGCGAAGCGGACATGTGCGCCCGACTCCGCTTTCTGCTTCACCAGCGGAAGGATGTCGTGCTGCTCGACGAGGAACTGACCGGAGAAGACCAGCACCTCCATGCGTTCCCGCACGCCAGCGATCAGCTCTGTCCACAGCGCGAACGGCACCGCCGAGCGGGATGGGTAGAGGTGCACCAACTCGGTGTTGTCGCTGGGCGATGTGTGCAGGTCATCCGCTAGCGAGGGCCAGAGCTGGACCTCGGCGACGTTGAGCAGTTCCGCGACCTCGCGACGGGTCTTCCGATGTGGAACCCGTTCCTTCGTGATCCAGCGTTCGGCAGTCTTCGGATCGACGTCGACAGCCTTCGCGACTTCCTCAATCGTGAGGTTGACGGCGCGAGTGGCTGCGCGCAGGCGCTCGTTCGCCACCACACCTCCAAGGGACGTTTCGGGACGTTCTCCGGGCGTTTTGGGACGCCTCGGGGGATCAGCTGGGACGGTATATCCCGCCCAGGACGTCTGCAAATGACCAGCAAATACCCGTGGGAACGTCCGCGCGTTCCCGGTCAAATTGGTGCCAGCAAGGAAAGACCAGCACCGATACGCGGTGCGGACGGACCTAGGAGGCAGCAATGGCGAAGAACGCAATCCCCGGAGCACCGAAGGCCGGCGGCGGCCCGCTCTCGAAGCTGATCGGCGTCCTGTTCCTGTTCGCGGCGCTCGCGACGGTCATCCAGAGCCCGGTGGCGGCGGCCCACTTCGTGACGTCAGTGGCGGGGGGAATTGGGAGCGCAGGCAAGTCCTTGATGACCTTCTTCGGTGAGGTCAGCTAATGTTGCGCACTCCGTTTTCCTTGTGGGCGCGCTCAGCGAGCGTCGCGCGCTTCGATGTCGCTCAACTTGGTGCCGAGCTGCCGAACTTCCGCCCGGAGATCGTCGATCTCGGTGCGGGCATCGGTCAGCTCATGGGAGAGGCGAGCGACGTCGGACCGGAGAGTCCCGGTGTCTTCGCGCGAGACTTCTCCTTCGAGCACCTGGGCCAAGTGATCAGCGGGCCAGCGGAGCCCTTCGGAGATCGCCGCCAAGGTTCGCGGGCTCCGGCGGCGCGGCTCGTAGTTGTTCTGGAGCTGTCGCAGGGTCGCCGTGCTGACACCGGACCGCTCCGCTAGCTCTCGCTGGGTCAAGTCCAACTCGGCCAATCGGGTGTTGATGGCGGTCGCTACGGCGTCCCAGTGCTTGCCCACGTAAGCCTCCCCCGAACCCGCTACTACCAGCGCAAATCATAGCGCTTCAACCGATCAAGAGCCCACCTGTGCACGCGAACCTTCGGTTCAGCGGCATCGTCGATCTTGTGTAGCGCTACTAGTAGCGCTACTTTTATCGACATCGCTTGGAAGGAGGCTGAGGGATGTCCCCTCACGACTACGACTTTTCCGGAATTGACCTGGCCTTTTGCGAGGCCGCTTTGCCTGAGTGGGACCGCCTGCACGTGCGGGACCACTGGGAGGCGGTCGTCGCCGAGGAGTTGGGTTCGCCGGAGCCGCTGGTGGCGCCGTTCGTCTGGTCGGAGTTGGGTTCAGGTGAGCGGGTCCGGCTGCGTCGCTACCAACGGCGCGTCGGGAACTCGGTGTTGCGCCTGGTTTCCGCTGCTGCCGAGGTTCCGGCGGGGGAGCTGGACGGGGAGGCCGCGTGATGGCCGTGCACCTCGAACCCGCTCTGATCTTCGCTGCGGTTCTGCCCGCGCTGCTGGTGGCGCATCACGTCGCTGATCACTGGTTGCAGACCTCGCACCAGGCGGCGAACAAGGGCCGTCCGGACTGGCTGGGGCGGTTCTCCTGTGCGGCGCACGTGCTGTCCTACACCGCCGCCACGGCCGGAACGGTCGCGCTGCTGTGGGCGGTGCTCGGCTTGCCGATCAGCCCGGCCGGGTTCGTCGTCGGCCAGGTGGTCAGCGCGGTCACCCACTACTGGGCCGATCGCCGGTTCACGCTCGCGACGCTCGCCGAGTGGTGCGGGAACGGGGAGTTCTACCGCTTCGGCGTACCCCGTACCGGTCGCGACGACAACCCGAGTTTGGGCACCGGCGCTTACGCGCTCGATCAGTCCTGGCACTGGCTGTGGCTGGCTGTGGCCGCCCTGCTCACCGCCGTTCTCTGACCACCGCAACACCAGGAGGAGCCATGCCTAAGAACTTCACCGTCCACATCGGAGGCCGGACCTACACCGCCGATGACCTCGCCCGGGGCGAGCACCGTGACGACCTGGCGATCACCGAACCCGGCGGCACCGTCGTGAACGTCAACCGCGGTGGCGTGGTCGGCATCCAAGCCGGAGTCATCACCGGCGACATCACCTTCGACTGAACCCGAACTACGGCCGAAAGGGCACTGCTTTGTCTGAGATCACCAACGCCAGCCTGACCACCGACATCGTCCTGTTCGCCGAGTCCGGCGGAGTGCGACACGTGCTGCTCATCCGCAGGGGTTGGACGCCGTTCGCGGGGCACTGGGCGCTTCCGGGTGGCTATGTCGACAACGGGGAGCGGTTCATCACCGCCGCCCGCCGCGAGCTGACCGAAGAGACCGGCCTGACCACCGGGCACCTGGACCAGGTCGGCGTCTACGACGAGCCCGAGCGCGACCCGCGCGGCCGAGTGATCTCTGTGGCCTTCACCGCGCTGCTGCCGACCATGCCGCAGGCCACCGCCGGAGACGACGCGCGAGACGCGCGCTGGATGCCCGTCGAGATCGCGCTGTCCCGCCGTCTGGCGTTCGACCACGACCTGATCGTGCGCGACGCGCTGCGCCGCCACTCCCGCTAGCGGTGCCCCCGGCCCAGCCAATCCCGCCAAGAACCGCGCTGGGCCGGGGCTCCCAACCCATCTCGTGATCAATCAGGAGGATTCCGATGCTAGTGCGCCTGTTCCGGATCGTGAGTCCGCCCGTGCGGGTGACGTTCCAGGCGTTGCGGTGGGGCGTGCTGCCCGCCGTGCTGTTGGTAGCGCTGTCACTGGCCTCAGGGCTGGTGCGCACCACCGCCCTCGCCGCGTTCGCCGTGATCGTGCTGCTGAAGGGCGTGATGCTCGCCGTCGAGCACCTGGGTGACCGCGTCCCCGCCCCGCGCCTGCTGCGGGAGGTGGCCCGGTGACCACCGCCAAGAGCGCCTACCCGATCCCGATCGAAGACCTCGTGCCGCAGGCCCGGCAGCTCGCCGCCGACCTCGGTGAACTGCCGTCGCGGAACCGGCTCATGTCGGAACTGCGGATCGGGGCAAAGAAGGCCAACACCGTGCTGGACCTGCTCGCCGAAACCACCCCGGAACCGAACCCGGTCCGGCTGCACCTGGTCTCCGAACCGGACTCGAACGACTCCGCCGGGCAGGCGGCAAAGCCGCCCGCCGAGGACCACGCCGAAGAGAACGGCCCGGAGCCGGAACCCGCCGATCCCGGCCCCGCCGAGCGCGACGAGCCCGAGACTCCGGCCACCGACGACCAGGCGGAGCCGATGGCCCCGGAGCAGGTCAGCAAGATCACGAACCCGGAGCCCCCGACCGTGGGCAAGCCGGTTTCGCGTTGGCCGGTGCTGTTGCTGGCGTTGCCCGCGTTCGTGGCGATCTGGTCCGGCTGGGTCGGCCTCGGCGGACTCACCGGGTTCGGCATCGTGCACCCGCTTCCGGGCATCTGGGACGGGCTCGAACTCAACACCGCGATCACCCTCCCCATCGGAGTCGAGACCTACGCCGCTTATGCCCTGCGGGTGTGGCTGTCCGGCCAGGTCCCGCACAGGGCACGCCGGTTCGCCCAGGTCTCCGCGCTCGGCTCGCTGGGGCTCGGCGCGCTCGGGCAGGTCGCTTACCACCTGATGACCGCCGCAGGCATGACCGCAGCCCCCTGGTGGATCACCACCCTGGTCGCGTGCCTGCCGGTCGCCGTACTCGGCATGGGCGCGGCCCTGACTCACCTGCTGCACACCGACCACCCGGAGGTGACCCCATGACCGACCACGACGAACAGCACCACGACCAGGACGAGCAGCAGACCGCCCGAGTCCTGCACCTGCCTTCCGAACGGGTCACCACGCCCAACACCGAGCAGCCCGCGACCGAGTCGGCCGAGACGGAGGTGATCGACGGCGAGATCGTCAAGCCGCCACAGGTGGGCCAGCCGACGAAATCCGAGCCCGGTTCGGCCCTGGTTCGTGCCGATAAGCGACTCCCCATCCTCCCGGCCTGGGCCAAGGACGCCGAGGAGTTCCGGGCCACCGCACGGTGGGCGCTGGGCTACGCCGGACACAGTGCCGGGTTCCACGCCGTGCGGTGCCCGGTCTACGTCACTCGGGTCGTCATGCGGATCCCCGCAGGATCGCTCCGGATGGTCGGCGGTCTGTTGCGGTGGATCGGTGATGCCGAGGGCCTCCCGGTGCGGCTCGCGTCGGCGCGGCGGGAGGACGCCGCCGAGTACCTGAAGCTCTCGCAGCAGCGGGACGGGCGGGTCCGTGCTCGCGCGTTCCTGGCCGCCGGCCTCGGCGCCGTGGGGTTGGCCGCGATCCTGCTCGGTCATGCCGTGCTTCCCGCCGCCGCACAGTGGGCCACGGTCGCGCTCGCGCTGGCGGGACTCGGCTGGTTGGGAGCGCCTTCTGACAAGCCGATCGCGTCGCGAGCGGTGGAGTCCACCAAGGTCCCCAAGCTCACCTCCGGCGCCGTCGAAACCGCACTGGCATCGCTGGGGATCTCGCTAATCAACCAGGCATTGGGCAAGGGCGGAACCGGGGTCGGGTTCCCGCGTCCGATCGCTCGCGATGGCAAGGGCTGGCGTGCGGACATCGATCTGCCGCCGGGGGTGACGCCGGGCGACATCATGGAGCGTCGCGCCAAACTCGCCTCCGGGCTCCGGCGCCCGTTGGGCTGCGTGTGGCCGGAGGCCGACAACGCCGAACACGCCGGACGCCTGATCCTGTGGGTGGGCGATCAGGACATGCGTAAGGCGACCCAGCCCGCTTGGGCGCTGCGCAAGGGAAACCGGGTCGATCTGTTCCAGTCTCAGCCGTTCGGGACCGATCAGCGTGGCCGGTGGGTGGATCTGCGGCTGATGTTCACCTCGGTGGTCATCGGGGCGATTCCCCGCATGGGCAAGACGTTCGCTCTCCGCGAGCTGCTGCTGATCGCCGCCCTCGATCCACGGGCGGAGCTGCACACCTACGACCTCAAAGGCACCGGCGACCTCGACCCGCTGGAACCGGTCACCCACGTCCACGGGGTAGGGGACGAACCGGAGGAGATCGACAAGGCCGTCACCGACCTGCGAGCACTACGCGACGAGCTGCGCCGCCGCGCGAAGCTGATCCGGGACCTGGCGAAGCAGGGCCTGGCACCGGAGAACAAGGTCACCCCCGACCTGGCCAGCAACAAGACGCTGCGGCTGCACCCCATCGTGATCGGGGTCGATGAGTGCCAGGTGTGGTTCGAGCACCCCGACTTCGGCGAAGAGCTCGAAGCGATCTGCACCGACCTCGTGAAACGCGGCCCGGCGCTGGGCATCATCTTGATGCTCGCCACCCAACGCCCCGACGCGAAATCCCTGCCCACCGGCATCAGCGCCAACGTCTCGACCCGCCTTTGCCTGAAGGTCCAGGGACAGACCGAAAACGACATGGTCTTGGGCACGTCGAAGTACAAGCAGGGCGTGCGGGCCACGACGTTCGCGTGGGACGACAAGGGAATCGGCTACCTCGTCGGCGAAGGCAGCGAAGCGCAGATCGTGCGCAGCGTCGCCGGACTCGACGGACCAGCCTCAGACAAGGTCGTGGCCTACGCCCGACACCTGCGCGAGCAGGCCGGGACCCTGACAGGCCATGCCATCGGCGAGCAGCTTCAGTCCGAACAGGACTCCCGCCGGGACACGCTGCTTGAGGACGTCCTCACCGTAGTGCCGGAGATGGAGAAGAAGGTCTGGAACGAACGCGTCATCGCACGCCTCTACGAACTGCGACCCGACGTCTACGGCACCTATCGGGAGGCTGCCGACCTCACCGCCGCACTGAAGCGCCACGGCATCCGCACCGGGCAGGTCTGGGGCACAACCGACGAGGGCAAGGGTGCGAGCCGCATCGGCATCACCCGCGCCGACATCACCGAAGAAGTCACGGAACGTAACCGTCATCGCGATGCCGGATAGCCCCCGGCGGGTCTCTAGCCCTAGACGGTGCCGCCTCTAGGTCTAGAGACCCCGCTAGACACCCATTCCGTTTGCCACCAGCGCCCTAGTTCCTAGAGGCGTGCGGGCCGATCTGTGCCCGAAACCGCCTGGAGGCCACCTGTGACCCCCGCAAACTCCGCGAGCACCATCCTCATCGCCGCCCTGATCATCATCACGCTCGGTTACATCGCGAGCTGCGTGCTCTGGCCGTTCAAGGCCTGCCGGACCTGCCACGGAGAGGGCAAATTCCGCTCCCCGTTCCTCCGCGCCATCCGGCTCTGCGGCGCGTGCAAGAGCACCGGACTGCGGCCCCGAGCCGGGCTCAAGGCGTGGAACGCCTACCGGCGTCTGCACCGCAAGAACCGCCGCAACCGCTGAGGAAACCGCGGTCCCGCCCGGCTGTCTCTGGCCGGAGTCCGACGGGCGGGACCACTTCACTCCCGAAGGAGCGCACCGCTCATGTTCGCAGAACTCACCTTGCCCTTGATGACCGCCGGATGGGCCGCGGCCGCCACCACCGCAGCGGCCTTCCTGGACCGCCGATTGCACACCGACGAACTCACCGGCATCGGCAACCGCGCCGCACTCCGACGCCACGCACGCCGCACCCGCCGGTCTGGGCTCGTCGGGGCGCTGCTCATCGACCTGGACCACTTCAAGGCCATCAACGACACCCACGGCCACGACTTCGGCAACGAGGTCTTGGCCGCCGTCGCCACCCGCCTCGCGGAGAACACCGCGCCGGGTGAGCGAGCCGTGCGGCTGCACGGCGACGAATTCGCCGTCCACCTCGGCCACATCGGCAGCCGTGCGGCGGCGAAGCGCCGGGCCGACGAGATCGCCCAGGTACTCGCCGAGCCGCTGGAAGTGCGGGGCCGGCGCCTCACCGCGCTGGGCAGCGTCGGCCTGGCCGTCGCCGAGGCCGGCGCCCCGCTCGGCGAGCTGCTCGGCGCGGCCGACCGGCGGATGTACCGGGCCAAGCACGCCCAACGGTCAGCCGTGGCGCTGGCCGGACGACCTCGCCGAGTCCGAGACCTGACGCCGCCGGACCGCACGGCCTGAGCCACCAGAGGAGAACCCATGACGACTTCGCTCGAACTCGCCACCTGGCTCGCACACCACGGGCTGTACGTCTTCCCGCTGCGGCCGAACAGCAAGCGCCCGTTCGGAAACTGCCTGTACTGCAAGGCCGACAAGTGCACTCCCACCGAGTGCCGCTGCCTGACAGCCGCTGTGCCGTGCCACGGCTACCTCTCGGCCACCACCGACCCGGCCGTGATCCGCCATTGGTGGACGCACACCCCGCGCGCCAACGTCGGCATCAGTACCGGCCCGTCCGGGCTGGTGGTCCTCGACCTGGACCGCAAGCCCAAACCAGCCGCACCCGCCGCAGACGACGTGCCCCTCCAGGTAGCGGACGGGTTGGAAGCACTGCACGCCATCACCACGGCCGAGAACGTGCACTTGCCAGAGACGCTGGAGATCTCGACACCGAGCGGCGGAAGGCACCTGTACTTCCGGGCTCCGGCAGGGCTCGACGCCACCAGTGACGCCAGCGGTCGAGTCGGCCACCAGATCGACATCCGTGCCCAGGGTGGCTACGTGGTGGCTCCGGCGTGCCGGATCACCGCGCCGCCGGAGGACTGCACCGGCACCTACGAACGGACCTCCAACCGAATCGACATCGCCGAGCTTCCCGACTGGCTGGCTCGCCGAGCCGTACCGCCGCCCCCGGCGATCGAACCGGGGGAGGCTCCCAACCTTCCCGCTGGACCGGCTGGTGGCCATGCGCCCGGCTACTGGCGGCGGGTCTGGGACGACGAGCTGCACAAGGTCGAAACCCGCGACGGGGAGCGCTGGCGACTCCTTTACGCCTCCGCCCGGCGGCTGGCGAACCTCGTCGTCCACGACACGGCCCCGTGGTCCGAACACGACGCCATCGACGCCCTGGTGGACGCCGCGATCCGCCGCCGCCAGCGCACCGGCAAACCGATCGAGGTAGCCACCGCCCGCCGCAACGCCGCACGCGGCTGGCAACGCGGCGCACGCGACGGACCGGACTCCCTCCACGGCTACGGCCATACCGCATGACCACCCCATCGACCCGCCTGGAGACACCCCGATGAAGCCTCAACCCGCCCGCGCCGGCGCCGCACTCCTCGACGAGCTGCACGCGGCCCTGACCCGCTACGTGATCCTGCCCAGCCCGCACGCCCTGGACGCCGTCGTCCTCTGGACCGCCGCCAGCCATGCACAACTCGCCTGGGCACACGCCCCGCGCCTGGTCATCCGCGCCCCGGAGAAGCGCTGCGGGAAATCTCGCCTGCTCGACGTCGTGGAGGCCACCTGCCACGACCCGTTCCTGACCGTCAACGCCAGCCCGGCCGCCGTGTACCGATCCATCACCGAGGACCCGCCCACGATGCTCGTCGACGAGGCGGACACGATCTTCGGCCCCAACGCCGACGGGAACGAGGACCTGCGCGGGCTGCTCAACGCCGGACACCAGCGCAACCGCCCGGCCAAGCGCTACGACGCCGCCACCAACCGCGTCGAATCGATCGCCACGTTCGCGATGGCCGCGCTCGCCGGAATCGGCACCATGCCCGACACCATCGAAGACCGCGCCGTCGTGATCCGCATGCGCCGCCGCGCACCCGGCGAAAAAGTCGCCCCCTACCGGCACCGACGCGACCGGCCCGCGCTCGTGGAACTCGCCGGACGGATCGGCGACTGGCTCCGCACCGACCTGGCCCAACTCGAACGCGCCGAACCCCCGATGCCCATCGAAGACCGCGCCGCCGACACCTGGGAACCGCTGATCGCGGTCGCCGACCACGCGGGCGGCGACTGGCCCGACCGGGCACGCCAAGCCGCTCTCACGCTGATCGCCGAGTCCCAAGGCGACAACGAAGGAACCCTGCGCACCCGGCTACTGGTGGACTGCCGCACCGCCTTCGGCGATCAGTACGAGATCGCCAGCGGCGAACTCATCCGCCAGCTCAACGCCGACCCCGAAGCACCCTGGCGCGACTACGGCGCCCAAGGCCTCACCCAAGCCAAGCTCGCCCGGCTGCTCGGCGAGTTCGACATCCGCTCCGGCAACGTCCGCTTCCCCGACGGAACCCAGTCCAAGGGCTACCGCCGCTCGGACTTCCTCGACGCCTGGACCCGCTACTGCTCACCCCCTGGGGGTGAGCCGTCCCGGCCGTCCCAAGCGTCGCCGCCCAGCTCAACGCGGGACGCCTTGCACCCCTGGGACGGATCAAAGCGTCCCACCGAACCAAACCGTCCCAGCCTGACCAGCATCGCGACGCCTGGGACGTCTGGGACGGCTTCCCCCTCCACCACCGAAAGGGGCGCCGCATGACCGACCGCCGCCAAAGTCGCCGCGCCTCGCCCACGGGAGCCCCGATTCCTCCGAAGTCCAGTCAGAAGAGCGCTACCGCCACCAAACCGCCCCGCGTTGAGCGCCGAACCGCGCTCCTGACCGTCCCGGAGTTCTGCGGGCAGATGAAGATCTCGCGCTCGACCTTCTACGAGTGGCGTGCGAAGGGCATCGGCCCCGCGTGCGTGAAGTTGCCGAACGGCGGGCTCCGAATCCGCCGCACTGAAGCGGATCGCTGGCTGATCGACCTGGAGGACGCCGCATGAGCGAGACCACTCACGATGTCCGCATCTGGTCCATCGACAAGTGGACGGGGAAGACGAAGACGACCTACTGGGTGCGCTGGCGAGCCGCCACTCAACGGTTCAAGGAGCCGTTCAGCACCTTCAACCTCGCGGATGCCTTCCGGTCGAAGCTCGTCACGGCGACGCGGAACGGGATCGCGTTCGAGTGCACGACCGGCCTTCCGGTCACCATGCAGCAGCAGGCCGCAGCCCAGCAGACCTGGTTCGAGTTCGCGTGTGAGTACGTCGACATGAAGTGGCCCGACATCGCGCCGAACAGTCGGAAGAGCATCGCGGATTCCCTGATTCCGATCACTCTCGCGCTGCTGCGCGCTCCGCTCGACGGGCGGGACAGGCAGGCGGCGAGCAAGGCGCTCCGCTCCGCGTTCAGCACGACCACGCGCAGCGCGGCCCACCCCGAGGAGATCACCGGGTGGTTGCGCTGGTTCGGCCGGAACAGTCGTCACGTCTCCGAGCTTTCCGAGCCTGACGCTCTCCGGAAGCTGCTTAGCGCACTCGATTACAACCATGACGGCGGGAGGGCTGCCGCGAACACCGTGCGGCTACGGCGAACGACGTTGAAGGAAGCACTCGACTTCGCGCGGGAAAGGAACCTGCTCCGGACGAATCCGATGACCGAGATCAAGCTGAAGAAGGCGACGACTTCACTTCGGCTGGTGGACCGCCGGAGCGTGGCCAATCCAGTTCAGGCCCGAACCCTGCTCAATGCGGTGGAGGACATCAACGACAGGCTGACCGCGTTCTTCGCGCTGCTCTACTTTGGCGCTCTGCGCCCGGAGGAGGCCGCCGAAATCAGTAAGCGCAACCTCGCTCTTCCCAGCAGTGGATGGGGTGAGATCTACCTCGAACAAGCCGCCCCCGAAGTTGGTAGCCAGTGGAGCGACAGCAGAACCCGCAGCGAAGTACGCGGGCTCAAACACCGGGAAGACGGAGTGGGCCGCCCGGTCCCCTGCTCGCCGGGACTCACGAACTACCTGAACCGCCATCTGCGGCTGTACGGCACCGCGCCCGATGGCCGGCTGTTCCCCGGCCAGCGGAGCGGCGGGCGGCTCGGAAGCAGCGTCTACGGCCGCGTGTGGGCGCGTGCCCGTGCTGCGGTGTTCACCGAGGAGGTCCAGGCGTCGCCATTGGCGAAGCGGCCCTACGACCTCCGCCACGCCGCGGTGTCCACCTGGCTCAACGCGGGCGTGGAGCCGACGCGAGTAGCCGAGTGGGCGGGGCACAGCGTTCACGTCCTGCTTCGGGTCTACGCGAAGTGCCTCGACGGAGGCGAGACAGCGGCTCGGCAGCGGGTCCAAGACCTGCTCGGCGACCGGTGAGATTTCGGCACGCATTCGGCACAGACACCCGCCAACGGCCGTAGTCAGCCGGACACGACCGGACAACGCAAAACGGCCCGGTGACCCTGTCTTTGCAGGTCACCGGGCCGTTGTGGCTGGTGTGCCAGGTGGAGGATTCGAACCTCCGAAGCTTGCGCGGCTGATTTACAGTCAGCTCCCTTTGGCCGCTCGGGCAACCTGGCTTCGCCTGCCAGCTCGCGCTGGCTTGCGGGGACAAGAATACAGGTGTGCGTCGACCGGTTCCGGAGGGGGTGGTGCCGGTAGCGTGTCCGGGCGAGACGTCCCGTTCCAACAGGAGGTATGCGAGGTGGCAGACCCGTCGTTCGACGTGGTGAGCAAGGTGGACCGGCAGGAAGTGGACAACGCGCTGAATCAGGCCGCCAAGGAGTTGGCGAACCGGTTCGACTTCCGCGGTACGGGCACGAAGATCCAGTGGTCGGGGCAGGAGGCGATCGCGCTGGAGTCCGAGACCGAGGAGCGGTGCCGGGCCGCGATCGAGGTGTTCAAGGAGAAGCTGATCAAGCGCGGCATCTCGTTGAAGGCGTTCGACGTGGGTGAGCCCGCCAGCTCCGGGCAGGTGTACCGGGTCAGCGGCAAGGTCGTGCAGGGCATCGAGCAGGACGTGGCGAAGAAGATCTCGAAGAAGATCCGCGACGAGGGCCCGAAGGGCGTGCAGGCTCAGATCCAGGGCGAGCAGCTGCGGGTCTCGGGCAAGAAGAAGGACGACCTGCAGAACGTGATCCAGCTGTTGAAGTCCACCGACTTCGACGTGGCGCTGCAGTTCGAGAACTTCCGCTGATCCCGGCCGCTTCGCCGCGGGCCGGTCGTGGAACCAGGCCGGGTGCCAGGCAGGGCAGGTTCGGCACCCGGTCCGGGGATCCCGGGCGTGACGATCACGTCGGGCGCCCGGAACACCGCCTGTCGTCGCCGTAGCCGCCCGAACACGCTCCGCCGCGGCCTCGGCCCCGCCGGAGCGCTTTCGCATTGATCTTGAGCGGCTCAGGCTCTCGGCGCGGGCGTGGAACGGGCCACTGCGGGCGGGAAACTGCGGTTACCTCCAGGGCCGGGTCGTCTACCGTGGTGACGACCGACAGGCTCTGGAGGGATGTCCGGGTGAAGGGAATCGTGCTCGCGGGTGGCAGCGGCACCCGGCTGCACCCGTTGACGCAGGGCGTGTCGAAGCAGCTGCTGCCCGTCTACGACAAGCCGATGGTGTACTACCCGCTGTCGGTGCTGATGCTCGCCGGGATCCGGGACGTCCTGCTCATCTCCACCCCGGTGGACCTGCCGCTGTTCCAGCGGCTGCTCGGGGACGGTTCGCAGTTCGGCATCAGCATCGAGTACGCGGAGCAGCCGCAGCCGAACGGGCTCGCCGAGGCCTTCGTGATCGGCGCGGACTTCATCGGCTCCGACCCGGTGGCGCTGGTGCTGGGCGACAACATCTTCTACGGCCAGGGGTTCTCCCGGGTGTTGCAGCAGAGCACCCGCGACCTGCACGGGTGCACGCTGTTCGGCTACCCGGTGCGCGACCCGCACCGCTACGGCGTCGGCGAGGTCGACTCCGACGGGAAGCTCGTGTCCATCGTGGAGAAGCCGGAGCAGCCGCGGTCCAACAAGGCCATCACCGGCCTCTACTTCTACGACAACGACGTGGTGGACATCGCCCGCGGCCTGACGCCGTCGCCGCGCGGCGAGCTGGAGATCACCGACGTCAACATGGCCTACCTGCGGCAAGGGCGGGCGCACCTGACGGAGCTGGGCCGCGGCTACGCCTGGCTGGACACCGGCACCCACGATTCGCTGCTGGAAGCCGGCCAGTTCGTGCAGGTGCTGGAGCACCGCCAGGGAGTCCGCATCGCGTGCCTGGAGGAGATCGCGCTGCGGATGGGCTTCATCTCCGCGGAGCAGTGCCACGCGCTGGGCACCAAGCTCGCGAAGTCCGCCTACGGCGAATACGTCATGGAAGTGGCCCGCTCGGCCGGCGCCACCACCTGACGCCGGCTCACGGCATGAGGCGCCGGCCCGCCATGCCTTCCAGGCGTTGCACCCGGTCGCTGATGGGCGGGTGGGTGGAGAACAATCGCGCCATCCGCTCACCGGGGCGGAACGGGTTGGCGATCATCAGGTGCGACTGCGACACGAGCTTCGGGTCCGGGGCGAGCGGGGCCTCCTGCGTGCCGCGCTCCAGCTTGCGCAGCGCCGAGGCCAGCGCCAGCGGGTCCCCGGTGAGCTCGGCGCCGGACGCGTCCGCCTGGTACTCCCGGGACCGGCTCACCGCCATCTGCACCACGCCCGCCGCGACGGGCCCGAGCAGGGCGATCAGCAGCATCGCCACCGGGCTCGGCCGGTTCTCGTCGTTGCCGCCGAACATCCCGAACAACATCCCGAAGTTCGCCAGGAACGTCACCACGCTCGCCAGCGCCCCCGCGACGCTGGAGATCAGGATGTCCCGGTTGTAGACGTGGGACAGCTCGTGGCCGAGCACGGCGCGCAGCTCCCGCTCGTCGAGCAGTTCGAGGATGCCGGTCGTGCAGCAGACGGCGGCGTTGCGCGGGTTGCGGCCGGTGGCGAACGCGTTCGGCGCCCGCGTCGGGCTGAGGTACAGCGCGGGCATCGGCTGGCGGGCGGAGGTGGCCAGTTCCCGGACGATGCGGTACATCGCGGGCTGCTCCGCTTCGGACACGGGACGCGCGTGCATGGAACGCAACGCCAGCTTTGCCGAATTGAAATAGGCGTAGCCGTTCATGCCCAGCGCCACGACCAACGCGATGACCAGGCCCATCCGGCCGAACAAGGAGCCGACCAGAAGGACCAGGGCGCTCATCCCGCCGAGCAGCAGCGCGGTCTTGAGTCCGTTGAAATGCCCGCCCACCACGCCGCGCCCTCCGTGCCTGTCGCTGCTCACCGTGTGTCTCCTCCGGGCTCTGCTGGAACGCCCTCGACCTGCGACGTCACTCGTCGACGTGGTCGGGAGTCATAGGGAAAACGCGCGGCGGACGACCGAAGTTCCGCTCTCGTGGCGTGCCCCACGCCACCCGGTAGGTCCAGACCGATTCGACCATGGTGCAACGATGACCTGCAACGGTGCGATCAGACCACATGGGACCGGGACACCAAGATCCGTCGGGCCTAGCATGGCCGCGCCACCGAAATGAACAACTTTCCCGCCTGGGGGTCGGCGGGAGAGCGGAAAGGATCCCAGATGTTCGCCAAATTGCGCAGGCGTCGCGGCAACACCGGCGCCGCTCCACGGCCCGGCGCCGGAAACGCCGGATACCTGCCGGAAACCCCCCTCGATGGCGGCGTGATCAGCTGCCAGGTGCACGACGAGATGGGCAAGCTGCTGCCGGGTGCGCTGGTCACCATCACCGACCGGCTCAACCAGCAGATCGCGCACTCCGAGACGGACAGCTACGGCTCGTTCCTCGCAACGGTGCAACCGGGCATGCACAAGATCTCGATCAGCGCCGGCGGGTTCAAGCGCAAGAGCGCGCGCATCGAGGTGCGGGTCAACCAGCACACCTCGCTCGGCGGCGTGCGGCTGGAGTCGGACAACTCGCTGGCGCTGCCCCAGCCGGGCGTGTGGACCTTCGACCCCACCCACACCGAGATCCACTTCGTCGCGCAGCACGTCGGCATGTCGAAGATCCGCGGGCGGTTCAACGCCTTCGAAGGCCAGATCCAGGTCGCGCCGCGCTTCGAGGACTCCCGGATCGACGTGGTGATCGACGCCGACAGCATCGACACCGGCGTGAACATGCGGGACACGCACCTGAAGTCGGCGGACTTCCTCGACGTGGAGAACTACCCGAAGCTGTACTTCAGCAGCACGAAGTTCCACCAGGTCCGCGGCGACCGCTGGCTGATCGACGGCGCGTTCACGCTGCGCGGCAGCAGCAGCAACGTGCAGCTCGACACCGCCTACCTGGGGCAGCGCACCTGGCAGGGCCCCGGCTTCGACAGCGACCGCCGGGCCGCCTGCCGCGCCACCACCAGCCTGCGCCGCGAGGACTACGCGGTGAACTGGCAGGCGACGCTCGCCAAGGGCATCGCCGTCGTCGGCCCGACCGTCGAGATCGAACTCGGCGTGCAGGCCGTGCTGGAGCAGTGATCGCCCGCGCCGACGGTTGCGGGGAACCGTCGGCGCTCCCTGCTGATCAGCTCAGCCGTGCAGTTCCATCGTGCAGCACTTCGGGCCACCGCCCGACTTTCGCAGCTCCGAGACGTCGACGTGGATCGGCTCGTACCCGCGCGCCCGCAGCTGCTCCGCCAGTCCGGTCGCCTCCAGCGGCAGCACCACGTTGCGGCCGTCCGAGACGCCGTTGAGCCCGAGGCACGAGGCGTCGGCGGCGTCGGCGATCACCGCGTCCGGGAACAACCGCTGCAGCACCCGTCGCGAACCCGGCGAGAACGCCTCCGGGTAGTAGGCGATCTGCGGGTGCGCGCCCTGCTCCAGGACGAACAGCGCGGTGTCCAGGTGGTAGTAACGGGCGTCGACCAGCCGCAGCGAGACCACCGGCACGCCCAGCGCCTCCTGCGCCTCCGCGTGCGCTTCCGGGTCGGTGCGGAAACCGGTGCCCGCCAGCAGCAGGCCACCGGTCCACGCGAAATCGCCCTCGGCCTCGTTGATCCGCGCGGGCATCACGATCTCGCGGTAGCCGTTCTCGCCGAACCAGCGGCGGAAGTGCTCGGCCTCCGCCGCGCGCTGCTCGGCCCGGAACCGGGAGCCCAGCACCCGGCCGCCGACGACGGTGCCGGAGTTCGCCGCGAACACCATGTCCGGCAGCCCCGGCTGCGCGGGCACCACCGACACGGCGTGGCCGAGCCGCTCGTAGGTCTCCTTGAGCTCCCGCCACTGCCGCATCGCCACCGCGACGTCGACCGGTTCGTCCGGATCCATCCACGGGTTGATCACGTACTCCACCGCGAAGTGCTCCGGCGGGCACATCACGTAGTTGCGCAACGTGGGAGTGCGGGCGCCGGGGCGCGGCGCGGCCTGCTGATCCGCGAATGCGGCGGTGACCGTCATGATACGAAATCTAATCGGGCCTCCGACGACGTTCAATAACGCTCCATTGCGCGAATTGCGGCAGTATGTTGCGCATGGACACCTTGGATCAGCGAATCGTTTCGCAGCTGGTGACGGACGCGCGGGCGAGCTACGCCGAGATCGGCGCCGTGGTCGGGCTCTCCGCCCCCGCGGTGAAGCGCCGGGTGGACAAGCTGCTGGACCTGGGAATCCTGCGCGGGTTCACCGCGGTCGTCGACCCGGAGGCCCTGGGGTGGGGCACGGAGGCCTTCGTCGAGGTGCACTGCCACGGCAACGTGCCCACGCACCGCATCCGCAGCGGCCTGGAACCGCTGCCGGAGGTGGTGGCCGCCTACACGGTGTCCGGCCCGGCCGACGCGATCGTGCACCTGCGGGCCGCGGACATCCACCACCTGGAGACCGCCCTGGAACGGTTGCGCGCGGTGGAGTTCATCAGCCGCACCGTGTCGACGGTGGTGCTGTCCCGCCTGCTGGAGCGCCCACCGCAACCGTGAGCGACCGGTTCAACGCCTGTCTTTGACCGTGCCTCACCAGGCGAGCGACGTCATCGGTCGTTGTCCTGTCAGCGGCCGCAGCCGCTGAGCAGTGACCACCAAAGCAAGACGACCACCGGCGGGTTCTCAGCGGCTTCCTCGCGAGGACAGCTTTTTTCCTCGTGGCGGAGCCACTTGGAAAAAAGATCCCGCAGCGAGGAAGCC